>DATHWA010000272.1:0-7429 GCA_035461025.1 Gillisia sp.
CATGGTTCTTGGTTCTTGGCTCTTGGTTCTTGGCTCTTGGTTCTTGGCTCTTGACTCCTGGCTCTTGGCTCTTCCCTGGTTCCGGATTAGTAGGTTATAGTTTGCCTGGCTTCCTGATTAAACTCCTGAAATAGCTGCAGCAGGCTCATTGTAGACGTAATAAGATCCTTTGTCTCCAGCAGCAGTCCAAAGTACAACTTAGTATTTTTAGGGCTGGTTTCTGAAGTTCTTATCCTGTTTATTTGTTTCTGAATAAGTTCTGAGACATGATCCAGCAGCTGTTGTTTTTCAGAGATTACCTGGTCAATGTTGCTGAAGCTGTGCGTATCAAAGATATGCTGAATGTCATCAAAGAGTTTTTGCATCTTTTCATCAACCCCTTTAAGATCTCTTATCTGGTTAAATTTAAGATTCTTATGATTGTTGTGCACATGGTTATAACTGTTACGTGTTATAAACCCAATAGACTGAACCATATCCTGAAGATAATCCAGGATAAGAATGTAGAATTTACTAGCTTCAACAGAGTCATCATCCAGGGATTTAATGAAATAAAAGATATTACCTTTTAACTCATCTATCTCCTCCTCCAACTTATCAATTGCCTTGCTGTTCTTCTTTAATTTGTTCAGGTCGTGATATCCAAGATTATCTACAGTCTTGGTATACATCTTATTTATACCTCCTATGACACTTGAAATATTTTCTGAAGTTTCAACGGTAATCTCATTAATGGTTACAAGGTCACTGCGATTGTACCGCTTTAGCTTCTTTTCCTCTTTGAGTTGTCTTGAATGCAGAATTGCACTTCTAACGATTAAAATTACGGCTAAAAGTACAAGTATGGCGATAGCTATAATACCTCCAAAGTATATTATCGCGGCAAAAATTGCTGCCCCGGAAAAAGCGACAATTGCTGTTACAAACCAACCACCAATAACATTCATCACCCCCGCTACCCTATACACTGCGCTTTCTCTATCCCAGGCCCTGTCTGCCAGCGATGTTCCCATAGCCACCATAAAAGTCACATAGGTTGTGGAAAGTGGTAATTTAAGGTTAGTGGCAATAGAAATAAGAATACTGGCTACAACGAGATTTACAGATGCCCGTACAAGGTCAAAAGAGGGTGCATCCAGGCTTCCTGCCGGGGACACCGGTTCATTTTTTTGAAACTTAGCACCAAGCCTTTCTGAAAAACTTTGAGGTATAACCCTTTCCACTACATTGCCAACAAGGAGAAAATACCTCACAAGGCCTCTGGAAATAAAATTAGGCTGAAACCTTTCAGCTCCATCACTTTGCCTTGCCAGGTTCACCTCAGTATCTGTTACTCTCATTGCCTTTTTCGAAAACCAAAGGGTGACAACCATAACAATCCCGGCCAATAAAAGTAATCCTACCGGGGTAGACACTTCCCCTGAAAGTTCCCCCATAAGAAGTTCATTTGGCATTACCCCGGTTGCCTGGTATGCCGCCTGCCATATCTCGAAAGATTGCCAGGCTGCAATTGGTACCCCAATAAAATTTACAAGGTCGTTACCCGCAAAGGCAAGAGCAAGGGCAAAAGTCCCTACCAGGATAATGATCTTTAAAATATTTATTCGGAAATAACTTATTATTAATTGGGAAATAAGCGTGAATATTATGAAGGATACTAATACGATCATCATGCCATTATTGCCAACATACTCCAGCATACCCTCGGGAACTATGGCAATACTTTTAAGCCCCTTCATCAGGATAAAATAAAGAATAGAAGTAAAGGAAAGCCCACCAAAAATTGCACCTACATATTTAATCTTCTTTTCATACTGAAAGGAAAAGATCAACCTGGAGAAGTATTGAATTATCGCTCCCACTGTAAAAGCTATTCCTACAGACATAAGTATGCCCAGCACAATTTGGGTAGCTTTCGCGGTGTTTATAAATTCATAGATAGTGGAATACTCCCCGGTAGAAAAATAGATCTTAAGAAGGGAAACACATACCGCCGCACCTAAAAGCTCAAAAACAATGGAAACCGTTGTAGAGGTAGGAAGACCAATAGAATTAAAGAAGTCCAGGAGCAAAATATCTGCTATCATAACCGCCATAAAGATGATCATGATCTCCTCAAAATAAAATTTTCCCGGAACAAAGATCCCTTCCCTTGCAACTTCCATAAGCCCGCTTGAAAAAACAGCACCAACAGCAACTCCAAGGCTTGCAACGATCAAAATTGTGCGCAAAGGCACTGCTTTGGACCCAATTGCTGAGTTAAGGAAGTTAACGGCGTCATTGCTTACACCTACGACAAGATCTGTAATGGCAAGTGCAAACAGCGCCACAAGCATTACAATATACACATCTTCCATATGGGACAGGTTCTTAACCTGTAAAATTCAGCTATTTAATTTTGAAAAATTCAAATCCAAGGTTATTAAAAGTTTAAGAATTTTCCTTTAACATGGTTTTAAATTTCGGCCATCGGATTTTTCGTAACTTAATACATCAAAATAAATTACTAACTAAACAATTGAAAATTATGGCTTTGATCAAGGTTGTAGAAATTATGGCAAACTCCGGCAAGAGCTGGGAAGATGCTGCCCAAAATGCGGTAAAACAGGCTGCAAAAACTATCAAAAATATTAAATCCATTTATGTAAACGAGCAAAGCGCCGTGGTTAATGGAGAAAATATTACAGAATACCGCGTCAATTTAAAGATCTCCTTTGAAGTACACCACGAGCAGAAGTAATCATGAAAATTCCCGGCACATCCGGGAATTTTTTCATTTGAAATTTGATGTTTTATTATTCTTTTGTATAATTAAACCCTCTGTCAACTTAAACTTTTCTAACAAATTTTAACACTTGTTTTTCCCATCCTTCTGGTAAAATTGTTTCACTTTGCAACAAATTTATAGATATGGATAATTTTGATAGTTGGGCTGTTTATCTGCAAGAATTTGCCGATAAACTAATAGATTACCTTCCCAGCTTTCTTGCTGCTATTTTTCTTCTCGTTTTTGGACTCTGGTTCATAAAGATATTTACATCCCAGGTAAGAAAATTAATTCACAAAAGAGGCTACGATAAGACGATTGAAAATTTTGCAATTAGTCTCATTAGTGTAGGATTAAGGATCTTACTAATTATCTTAGTGATCACCCAGCTTGGGTTCGAGACTACCTCCCTGGTAGCTGTAATTGGAGCTGCCGGACTTGCTATTGGTCTGGCATTGCAGGGTTCTCTATCCAATTTTGCAGGAGGGGTTCTCATCTTGATCCTAAAACCATTTAAAGTGGGTGATTGGATAGAAGCCAAAGGAGTATCCGGAAGTGTGAAGGAGACCTCTCTCTTTTACACCAAACTAAACACATTTGGTAACCAGCTTGCAATTATTCCTAACGGGCAGCTAACCAATGATAATATTATAAATTTTACCGTAGAAGGAAAACGAAGAGCTGCGATCACTATAGGTGTGTCTTATGATAGTGATGTAAAACTGGCCAAAGATATACTTTTAAACCTGCTTAAAGAACAGGAAAACATACTTGAAGACCCGGAACCAATGGTTGTGGTGACAGAACTGGCAGATAGCTCTGTAAACTTTTCTGTAAGATTCTGGGCTATTAATGAGCACTTCTGGACCTGTAGCTGGTATACTATAGAAGAGGCAAAAGTAAGACTTGAGGCTGCCGGAATCACTATTCCATTCCCTCAAAGAGATGTTCATTTTTATGACCATTCAAAGGAAAAAAGCGAAACCAAGGAAGAAAAGATTATCCAGCAATAAAATCCTTGAGATAGTAAGGCACAAAATAGGCGACATCTACCAGGTCGTCTTTTTTGTATTTACCTGTAGCGATCTCTACCATTTCTCCGGCCGATGGTAATTTTTCCCGGATAAAGTTAGCATTGGGATGACTGCATATCTTTTCAAATTTCTCAACACCACTGCCTATAAAATTCACTTTGCCTTTTTCAAGATATGTTGCATAAGAATTTTCGTCAAGGATTTTGGCTGAAGTTGGTTCCATTTGCCCGCCATCCTCGTTAAAAACAGCCGTATAAACTTCCATTCTGCGAGCATCCATCATAGGGATAACAACACCCTTCTCTTTAACCTGGGATGCCAGAGAGGTAAGCGTTGGAACAGCAATCAATGGGAGACTTAGAGAATAACATAAACCTTTGGCCGCAGAAACCCCAATTCTTAAACCCGTATAGGAACCCGGACCTTCACTAATAGCTATAGCATCCAGATCCTGAAGCTGCAGGTTATTTTCTTCCAGAATTTCATTGATGAAGATGTGCAATCTCTCTGCGTGGGAAAAATCCTTACTGTAATCTTCTTTTAATGCCAGCAACTTCCCTTCCCTGCCAATGGATACAGAGCAATTGGTAGAAGCTGTTTCAATACAAAGTATGGTTTGCAAATTTTTATTTTTATTCTGAAGGTTTTGAACCATTCATAACACTTACCTCATCGCCATTTTTAAGGCTCTTGGTAACTGTATTATATGGGCCTGTTATTACAGTCTCTCCTTCTTCCAGACCCTGAACGATCTCAATATTACGGTCATCCTGGATCCCGGTTGTTACAACCCGCAATTTAGCAAGATTTCCATCCTTTACAAAAACGGTTTCAAACTTTTGATTGGCAGGAGGTGGAGTCCTTCCTTCCTTTGGATTCGTAGCAGTGTCATTTTTTATGACTATCGCACTTATGGGTACTCCAAGTACATTATCTTTTTTTCGGGTAATTATATCCACTGTTGCGGTCATCCCCGGCCTGAACGGAGAATAATTCTCCGGTCTTCCCTCCAGTAGATCAGCATAAGAATCATCAAGGATCTGGACTTTTACTTTAAAATTGGTAACCTGGTCTGCCGTTAAGCCTTCTATAGCCGAGTTGGAAATCTCTGTAACCACCCCTTTAAATTCTCTTTTAAGATATGCATCAACTTCAACAAGGGTAGAGTCTCCAATAGATATCTTCACAATGTCATTTTCATTTACATCCACCACCACTTCCATATTGGATAAATTGGCAACCCTCATAATTTCCGTACCGGCCATTTGCTGGGTACCCACAACCCGTTCGCCAAGTTCCACATCAAGCCTGGAAATTGTACCTCTCATAGGAGAATAGATAGTAGTCCTTGCAAGGTTATCTGTAGCTTCTGTAACAGTTGCTTCAGCACTTCGCATACTATAAAATGCAGCGTTCTTTTGTGCCTCTGCCGTTTCAAAGGCTGCTACAATTCTATCCCACTCTGCCCCGGAGATCACTCCTCTTTCAAAAAGCTGTTTATTTCTCTCATAATTCGCTTTTGCCTCGCGAAGGCTTGCCTCTGCCTGGGAATGAGAAGCCCGTACGTTTTGAAGCCCCGCCTGTGAACGTTGTAAACTGGATTGGTAAAGATCCGGGTTAATACGCACCAAAAGATCTCCTTTTTCTACAAGCTGTCCTTCCACAATAGGTAAGTTAATGATCTCACCAGAAACTTCAGATGATAACTTCACCTCTGTTGCTGGCTGTATTTTCCCCGTAGCTGCAACGGTTTCAACAATTTGAAGGGGCTGCAGTTTGGTAATCTCTACCTCCTTTAAATTAGCCGAACCCCCAAACCAACCGGCTTTCTTTCCTCCAATTAATACTATTATTAGCAATACAGCAATTACACTTATTATTATGAGTGTCTTTTTCTTCATGTTTTAAAATTTAAGGTCGCTTACAGGGATCCCGAAGTATAATTCGATAACTTTTAGTTTAAATATATAGTCATACTTGGTGCGAACGACTTCTGTCTGGGCATTTTCATATCTAAATTTAGACTGGCTAAAATCAAAAGCGTTGGTGAGACCTACCCCAAATCTCTCTGTGGCGTAATCAAAGGCCATTTCCTGGGCTCTTTGTGCAGCCTGGGCCGCCTCATAAGCTTTGAGGGCACCTCTTGCATCTACCAGCGCCTGGTAGACATTGGATTCCAGGTCCAATTCTGCCTGCTCCAGCTGATATTCTGCTCTTTCTACATTTATCTGACTCCTTCTTACCTGATTTCTAACGGCAAATCCATTAAGTACCGGAATATTGAGTTGCAGCCCATAAGAGGTTCCGTCATTTTCATAAAGCTGGCTTACAAAGTCCCTATTAAATGGATCATTATCTGCATACCTGGTGTTATAATTAAAGAAGGCATTGACGGTTGGATAATATGCTCCACGTGCTATTTGAACATCCTTCTCTGCTATTTTTTTATTTTCTTCAGCAACTCTTATTTCATAGCGCTCTTCCTTAGCTCTTTGAATGATCTCTGCAGGAGAATTCAAAAGTATCTCTTCTCCATAGACATCATAATCATATTCCACGATATCAAAGTTCTCATAGTCCTTAATGAGAAGGGTTTGCGCAAGACTAATAAGAGATATTTCTATATTATTTTCAGCCAGGATAATCCTTTGTTGTTCATCTGCATTGGTAGCTTCGATTTCTAAAAGGTCTCCTTTAGGAAGAACCCCGGCATCTACTAATTCTCCCGTGCGCTCCAGCTGTTCTTTTGTAACCTCATTTTGAGCCAGCAAAACCTCAAGAGATTGTTTGTTAAAAAGCACCTGTAAGTAGGAATTTGCCACAAACAAGGCAATATCGTCTTTCATCAATTCCAGGGAATATTGACTGGCCAGAGTAGCAAGTTTAGATCGTTGCATCTCCCTTACATTTCTTAATCCGTCAAAAAGGGTTAGTGCCGTAGTAGCACTTCCTGAAAATGAGGTAAATCTTGTGGTCTCAAACTGGTTTGTAGTTGGGTTAATAGTTAAACCACTACTGTTTGCAAGATTGGAATTTATATTAAGCGAGGGAATAAAATTACCAAGTGCATCGCGTTCAGCTATTTCAGCAAAATCTACATCCAGCTGTGACTGCTTTACGGAGATATTGTTTTCCAGAGCATGGGCTACACATTCCTGGAGGGTCCACTTTTTTTGTTGGGCATTTATATTGATCAATGCGAAAAAGGCAAAAACAAATAAGAATATTTTTTTCATAGGTGTTGTTGTATGGGATAGGTCTATCATATATCCCGGATGTTACAAATAAGATTAAAAAATTGATTTTATTTCATTGCCTGGGCAGGTTTCACCTGGTTCCAAACCTTTACCTTATCTTCTTCCTTAAGACCTTCCAACACCTCCACATTTATCCCGTCACTAACCCCAAGTTTAATATCCTGTCTCTTAAATTGTTGATCTCCTGTCTCCAGTTCCACAAATGGTTGTTGTGTTTTAGGATCATATTGCACAAGGGCTTCCTTTAAGCCAAGTACATCATCTGCCCGGGCAAGGATAATAGATGCATTCGCACTAAGACCGGCCCTTATAAAGGTGGTATCTGCTTTATTAAGAGTACCTTTTATATCAAATTGAATTGCCCCATTTTC
>DATHWA010000273.1:0-3541 GCA_035461025.1 Gillisia sp.
CCATTAAAAATGTGATGAGTGGAGAAAGCAAAAGCATGAAATACAAACAGGCCATTCCGCTTATTGAAAAAGGAGAATGGGTTTTAACTGGAAGTCAGTCCTAAGAAAACTTCGATTTTTAATTTATATAAAAATCCCGGCTTCGTGCCGGGATTTTTTATGTGATAACCTCAATTTTTTACCTACAGCCTCCTCTTCCATTTATTCATTTGTAAGATTCACCGACCCCACTGACAACTCAACAGTTAATTTTTCCTACTTTTATTTTTAAATTCTAACCAAACATGAAAAACTTTAGCATTGAACTTAAATGGGGTATCATTTTCATAATATCCGGGATCCTATGGGTCTGGATAGAAGTGTTATTTGGTCTTCACGATGTTTACATTGCCCAACATCCCCTGTACACCAATTTCTTCGGAATAATTGCAGTAGTAATTTATATCCTGGCGCTTAAAGAGAAAAAGCAAAAGTTTTTCAAAGGAGAAATGCCCTGGAAGGAAGGTTTTACCTCGGGAATAATCTTAACCATTGTGATCACCATCCTCTCCCCTCTTTCCCAGTATATTGTTTATACCCTAATCTCCCCACAATACTTCGAAAACATTATCTCCTATACCGTGGACAATAACAGAATGACCCGCGAACAGGCAGAGGCATATTTTAGTCTAAGGTCATATTTGATACAGGCCACCTTTGGAGCGCTGGTAATGGGAGTGGTTACGGCTGCCGTAGTCGCGTGGTTTGTTAAGACGAAGAGGGTGAATTAGTTTTAAGGTTGTAGGTGTAGGTTGTAGGTTGTAGGTTGTAGGTTGTAGGTTGTAGGTTGAAAAAAGTGGAGAGTGGAAAGTGGAAAGAGGATAGTCAACACGTGTTAAAACACTTTGTGAACATCCCGCCAGAACTTCTAAAATTTCTTTAGTAAAAGGAAAATTTTCGAAAAAAGGAGAATCCCTCAGCCCAGTAATTTTATCGTGTTTCTTGTTTCTTGTTTCTTGGTTCTTGGTTCTTGTTTCTTGTTTCTTGTTTCTTGGTTCTTGGTTCTTGGTTCTTGGTTCTTGGTTCTCAAGAAAAACTCCGTGAACCTCCGTGCATAACTCCTTATACTCTGTGGTTAAACAAAAAATAGTCTCGAAAAAATGAAAATCCTTCAACTTAGTAGAAGCCGAAAACCGACAACTGATAACTCACAACCGACAACCCCTAACTCTTAACACTTAACACTTAACACTTAACTGATCTTCAACAATAAATTCGGATCAGGACAGTTTTCGAGATAAAACTCCAAATCCTCCTTTGCAGCTACCCCCGGATAATCCCCGGATTTTCCTTGTATATCATCAATGATCTGGAAATGTAAGTGAGGGGCATAATCGCCGTTTACCTTGGAAGAACCCACAGTACCTAACTTATCTCCCGCCTCTATAATTTGACCGAAGGCTAAATTCTTAATTGAAGGTCTACTTAAGTGCCCGTAAAGGGTATAGAATGTTTTTTCTGCCAGAATGTGCTCCAGGATAATAGTGGGACCATAATTGCCAAATCCCTCATTATCCTGATAGCTGTGAACTGTACCGTCCAGGGGTGCCAGCACTTCGGTTCCAACATCACACCAAATATCGAGGCCTATATGAACTTCGCGGGGAGAGGGTGTGCGCTCATCATTGAAGATCACACTGCGACTGTAAAGGTTTCTTACCTCATTATAACCGCCGTAGGCCACTTTCCCTTTCTTTAAGGACACATAATTGTCTATATACTTCTTGTATTCTCCTGAAGACGGAATTTCGATCTTATTCAGGTCTTTATTTTTTCCCGAGAGATCTATATGTACATAATCCTTCTTTTTAAACTCAGCATCTATTACAGGAGTAAATTCTGTTGTACACTCCTTTATAAGATTGGCAAAATCCTGTGTGGCCATTGGTCATTTTTTTTCAAAAATAACCTATTTAATTACAATTTCACTAAAAGTTGCGTTAATGGATATGCTTCTGTTTGCATTATTTGAACCATAATAACCGTTGAGCAATTGGTTGTCATAAGATGCTGTAGATTTTACTGTAGATGCTTTAGGATACTCTATACTGCTTTGGGAACCATTGTAATTAAAATTTAGCGCAGTTTTAGGTAAACTCAAATGCAAATCGCTGTTTTTTAGATTTATATCCAGATTTTTAAAATTAGGATTGATCTTACCTATTTTTAATTCTCCAAATGTGCCGGAGAGTATACCGGTTTCTTCAATCTCCCCAATATTTACATCGCTGGAATTAGAGACAAGTTTTATACTCTTTGCTTTTTTAATATCGCAATTCTGAACATAACTGGTGTTTAGAATTCCGTAATTCCAATTGGTAACATTTACGGGAGAATATGAAGCTTTTACTTCTGTTCTCTCTCCATCTATTGTGTGAGCAGAGAGTTTGCTGTGAGATAGATTCGCTTTAAGGTTACTGGTTCTTTGTCCGAGGTTGATCTCCCCGTGCCTTACATCAAGATGAAGCCTTGCATTGGCAGGCATCATTATTTTAAGGTTTCGGTTTGCCTTAGAGGCTCCTTTAACGTTTATCACTTTTGGCGCGGTGGTATGGTCCCTTTCTTCCATTTCCTTTGCAAATTCCTCTCCCCATTTTTCCATCTCTGCACCAAAACTCTCTGCCCATTTTTCCATGGACTTTTCAAATTTCTCCCCGTTCTTTTCCATCTTTTTTTCCATATTCTTCTCCCATACCTCTGCATTCTTTTCAAACTGGGCTGCCCATTTTTCCATGGAAACTTCAAAATCTTTTCCGAAGTTCTTCTCTATTTTCTCTTCCCATTTCTTCATATATTTTTCGCCATCCTTTTGGTAGGCCTCATAATCAAAATTGAGATTTCCCATTTTGTCAGCAAAATCCGGGGGTAACGGTGGGTTTTGGGCAAAGCTCTGCATCATAGGGCCTACCATTTCTGTCATTATAGGCGCGATAAGATCTTGTAAATGCCCCAGAGACTCTGTAAGGGCTGCCATATCCATATCCGGTTGACTCATCATTCCTCCACCGGAATTTATAGTAATCTCATTCGCATCACCGTTAGCATCAAATTTCCAGCTATCAAGAAGTGCTTTTGCTTCAGCTGCTTCCAATTTGCCATCTATATATGCTTCCACCCGAACTTCATTCCTGTCCCAG
This sequence comes from Gillisia sp., assembly GCA_035461025.1. Taxonomy (GTDB): domain Bacteria; phylum Bacteroidota; class Bacteroidia; order Flavobacteriales; family Flavobacteriaceae; genus Gillisia. Next base: position 3,177 of record DATHWA010000273.1, read on the forward strand.
GTTTCAAAAGTTACATTGGTATGGCGGGAGTCCAGATTGATCCTCACATCCTGATTGGCTTTAAAGGTCTTATCCAGTTTTTTATTCTGGGAAAAAGCTGACGCTGTGGATAAAACCAGCACAAGTAGTAGGTTATTAAGCTTGAAGGTTTTCATAGTTCTTATTTTTGGAATTTTTAATTTCGTTTAGTTTGTTCTTTAATTTGAGAAGCAACTCCAGCCTTAATTGTAGATTGGCTACCATTGCTTCTATTGTTTGTTCATTTGGCCCTGCTTCATTTAATTCTGCGTTAAGCCGTTGATATTCTTTATCAAGCTCTTCCAACTCCAGCATAAATGCATCTATAAGAGCCTTATTATCATTAT
>DATHWA010000274.1:0-2813 GCA_035461025.1 Gillisia sp.
CCCTCCCCTTGATGCATCAGACTGGTTAACAGAAAAACGTACGGAGAGTATTCACGCAGTAAAATACGGCCTACGAGGTCCCATAGAAGTAAATGGTGAGAAATATAACAGCGTGATGGTAGATCTTGGGTTGACAGATAAAGAAGTGGCAGATGTGATGAACTATATCAACAACTCCTGGAGTAATAATATCGATGAAGTGGTAACAGAGGAAGAAGTTGCTGCGATTAAAAAATAAAAAAGCTTATACTTTAAAGAAATAGAGGCCGGGACGTTCCCGGCCTTTATCATTTATGCACTTTGTCAAATTTTAAGAAATCCTCAAAGCACCCCAGTTCCAATTGGAATAATTAACTTTGGCCAAAATTTTAGATTATGCTCATCATAGGAATTGCAGGAGGAACCGGAAGCGGAAAAACCACTGTTGTTAAACAGATCATAGAGGAATTACGAAATGAAGAGGTTGATGTGATCTCCCAGGATTCATATTATCAGGACACCACCCACCTAAGCTTTGAAGAAAGGAAAAAGATAAATTTTGATCACCCTAAATCTATCGATTTTGATCTCCTGGTTTCCCACCTAAAGGAACTAAAAGCGGGAAAATCCATTGAGGAACCAATTTATTCATTTACAGAGCATAACCGCACCGGGGATACACGTACCATTCACCCTCGTAAAGTTCTTATTGTAGAGGGTATACTTATACTTACACATGCGGATATGCGGGAATTGTTTGATATTAAGATCTATGTCCATGCAGATAGTGATGAGCGACTTATTCGAAGGCTTAAAAGGGACATCAACGAAAGAGGCCGCGACCTGGACGAGGTTTTATGGAGATACCAGACAACGCTCAAACCTATGCACCAGCAATTTATAGAACCCACTAAAGAGTTTGCAGATATCATTATTCCCACGAACCGTTATAACACCGTGGCTGTTGATATTGTTCAAACAATTATCAAAGACAGATTATCTTAAATTTGTATCTTTAACCATCGTCACAATTTAAGGTCCGGCAATCCTAATTAATATCTGGTAATGAAGTTAAAAGACATCCGCAAAAAAAAGTGGTTCAGGATCCTGAGCAACAGATATGTACTCATATTGCTCATCTTCGCATTCTGGATGTTCTTCCTGGACAGTAACTCGTGGTTCATTCACAACGAATTGAATCAGGAAATAAATGAGCTGCAAAGCAATAAGGAATATTACAAAAAGGAAATTGCAAAGGACAGGACGATCATCGAGAAATTAAATGATTCCTTCGAGCTGGAAAATTATGCCCGGCAGAATTATTATATGAAACGTCCAAATGAGGATATCTTCATCATCGAGTACGATACCATTCAGTAAAATTTCAACCTACATTTATTCAAAATTATAAAAAATGAGTCAACCTTTATTTCAGGAATTTGAAGACGTCACTGCCAAACAGTGGAAACAAAAAATCCAGTTTGATCTAAAAGGAGCCGACTATAACGAGAAACTGATCTATAAAAGCAGGGACGGGGTTGATGTGAAACCTTTTTATACTGCTGAAGATATTCAGGAAACAGCCAAAGTTCCCTCCCCACAGCACTGGGATATTTGCGAAAAGATCTTTGTAGCTTCCGTTGATATAAGTAACCGCAGAGCTCTGGACGTATTAAAGAAGGGAGCTGAAAGTCTTTGGTTCATCATTCCTTCTGAAGAGACCAACATTGAGAGGCTACTTCAGGACCTGCCACTGGAAAAAGTAAGCCTGCACTTGGAATTCCGCTTCCTTTCAGAAAAATACCTGAAGGATCTGTCTGAATTATTAAAAGGTAAGTCGGCTGAAGTATTCTTACACCTTGATATTATCGGAAATCTGGCTCGTTCCGGCAACTGGTACACAGATCTTAGGAATGATCATGAGGTCGTAGAGAAAATCCTTCAGCAAGATACATTTACTTCAGCATTAAGTGTAGACGCGGGCCTTTATCAAAATGCCGGGGCTACTATTCCGCAGCAACTGGCCTATGCCCTGGCCCACGCAAATGAGTACCTAAATCATTTTAGATATAAAAATGATCTGGCCAGGCTTAAAATTCAGTTTATAACTGCGACAGGTCCCAATTACTTTTTCGAGATCGCCAAGTTAAGGGCACTCCGAATCCTGTATGCAAGTTTGGCCTCAGAATATAAGGCGAAAGAAGACTGTTTTATTCTTTCCCAGCCAACAAAACGGGACAAAACCCTGTACGATTATAATGTGAACTTATTGCGCACCACTACTCAAAGTATGAGTGCTATTTTAGGCGGGGCAAATGCAATTTATAATTCCCCATACGACGCCATATATCAAAAAAATAATGAGTTTGGAGACCGGATTGCCAGGAATCAGCTCCTTGTTCTAAAAAACGAGAGTTACCTGGACAAGGTTTCAAATGCTGCTGAAGGTGCCTATTACATTGAAAGCCTCACCACACAATTTGCTGAAAAAGCCCTGGAGATCTTTAAGGAAATTGAAAAGGCCGGCGGATTTCCAAGTCAGTTAAAAGAAGGAGTGATTCAGAGAAAAATAGCTGAAAGTGCGCAAAAGGAGCAGGAACAGTTTGATACAGGTGAACTTGTGCTTATAGGCTCTAACAAACATGCCAATCCTGAAGACCGCATGAAAAATGAGCTGGAGTTGTTTCCGTTCCTGAAGAAGAATCCGCGAAAAACATTAATTCAGCCAATACTGGAACGGCGTCTGGCAGAAAAGTATGAACAGGAGAGACTGGAAAGGGAAGAGGAATAATTCTCTCTATTGGCCTTACTCCTAACGCACAAAAAAAATTAAA
>DATHWA010000275.1:0-2753 GCA_035461025.1 Gillisia sp.
ACAGAAACACTGAAGGCGATTCCCCTTACACCAAAAAGTACAGCTTGTCTTGCTGCAGAAAGGGTTCCCGAATGCCAGGCAGAATTTCCAATATTGGATCCCAGGTTAATCCCGGAGATCACAAGATCTATTTCATCAAAAAGGTGGGTTCCCATCGCAACACAATCGGCCGGGGTTCCATTTACCCTGTAAGCCTCAATTCCTTCAAAGTGAATAGGGGATTTTTTATAGGTGATAGGTTTCCCCGCAGTTATTGCCTGTCCCATTCCGGATTGTTCCACATCTGGGGCCATTACGATCACCTCTCCATATTCAGAAGCTACCTCAGCCAGGCAGGAAAGTCCCGGGCTGTAAATTCCGTCATCATTGGTCACTAATATTTTCATAGCTTGATTTACTTTAAATTGGTTGTTGTAAAAATTTAAATTACAAAATTCTCATTTTTAGAAGGGTATTTTTTAATTCCTTCTACAGGAATTTATGTTAGTTATAACATATATGAAAGTATCTCTTAATAAATTTACATCATAAGGTATAGTTAAGGGATGTTGTATCCTTCCAAATCTCAGTAAATTTATTTCTGAAAAAATCATCTGTTATGAAAAAGATCCAGGTTATTCATAATCCTACTGCGGGAGATTCAGAGCAGGGTAAAAAAGAATTGCTCGCTCAATTAGAGCCTTATGCCAAAAAGATCTCTTATGCTTCTACAGATGATGACAATTGGGAAGATTTTACCCTGGACAATGAAGACCTTATTGTGTTGTGTGGAGGTGATGGTACGGTTCATAAACTTGTCAATGTCCTGCTGAAGAAAAAGAAAAAACAACGTAATATTCCCATATACCTGGTCCCTGCCGGTACTGCAAATAATATAGCTACTACTCTAAATCTACAGTCGCCCCGGGATTTTAAGATTCAGGAAAACCTGAAGAATTATCAGCTCTTTGACTACGGAAAGATTTCCGGTTTAAATGATTATGATTTTTTTCTTGAAGGCATTGGCTTCGGAATTTTTCCCGAGTTGATACGCAGGATGAAAGAAAAAGATGAGATCCCCAATGAAACAGCAGATGAAAAACTCCAACGAACGCTGAAGGTTTGTAAGGAAATCGTAGAACAAATGGAACCGGTGAAGGTTAAAATTGATGCCGATGGGGAAGCTATCAAAGGAAAATTTCTGCTAGCCGAAGTTTTGAACACCAGGCATATTGGACCAAACCTGGAGCTGGCACAACAAGCCCATCCCGGAGACGGAATCATGGACCTTATTCTCATCTCCCCCGAAGATCGCAGCCTGTTTTTGGATTATATACACAGCCTTTTATTGGGAAAGACAGATGATGTAGATGTGCATAAATTTGTAAAGGTTATAAAGGTGAAGAAGGTGAAGATGAAAAGCAAAGCCTCGATTATGCACGTAGATGATTCAATTCTTACCGAAGAACAAGCTTATAAATTTAAACTTAAGGTCAAGGAGGGGGAGTTCAGGTTTATATAAAATCTTGCAGCCTGATTACCCCCGAGTTTTAAGTATTATTATTTTTAGATTTTTCGGAATGATCAACTGGAACACAGCATTCCTTTTATTTGTTGCGATTTACTTATTAGTATGCATTTTTTTCAACAATAGCCATCTATCTTTATGTGCGTAATTTTAAGAATTATGCCACCCCAAAGCAGATTATAGAATTACTTCTTGAACCTTTTATTTATCAACCGGTGCTATTATATGGCCAAATGAAAGGTAATTTTAAAATATTATTTAAGATAAAATCCGGCTGGGGATCAACGACAAAAAAAGGGATTTAATACCGCCAATAATAAAATCTAAAATCTGTATCTGTATCCAACAGAGCCTATTATCTGATTGCCCTGCCTTGTGGTAGTTATATCTTCATATAAAGCTCCGGCCCCTATTTGCAATATATGATGAGCGCCCAGGCTAAAGTTCACCCCCAGAGTGCCATAATATGCCTCCAGGAGAGGATTATCCAGAGCCTGAGTAAAAAGGATTTGTTCATCTGGAGAGATTCCACTTCCCAGTCTTAAGAACAGGAAATTATCTGCATTGCCCAAATAATATCGCACATTTCCCTGATAATTACGCACTAGATCGCCATTGAGCTCCGGCCCCAGAAAAGCCCTGGCATTAAAATAAAATTTACCCTGATATAAGGTTAATCCTAAAATTCCTGTATAAAGTTCATTTTCATTGAACTTCTGAAAACGGCCTCCCAATTCGGCTTCGAAAACTTTGGCAAAATTGTAAAATACCGAAAGACTTCCTCTAAAGTCCGGAAACAATTCTCCGTTGGAAAATCCAAGGTTGGCAAAAGCATATAGTTTATCATTGAAAACAGGATAGGCCTCCAATTCATATAAATAACCACTGCTGAAGGATCTATCTGAATAGGTTACCCTTGCAATTGTGGCAGTACGTCCAAAGTTATGTTGATATTCCCCGCTCATACTGTGCCAGGGATCATTGCGAGTATACTCTTCACTAAAACCAATGTATTGATAATTAACACCAACTTCATTGGTTACGCTTCGGTTCAATAAAAGCTGAAGTGCATAACGGTCTTCCCCGGAAAGCCGGGACTGGGAAAATAATTTCATCGCAAGGTCACGAGCTTCTTTCTGCCTATTTAGGTCGAGATACAATTGGGCTTTTTTGATTTGTAACCCCATCTCCCCGGGATAAATGCTCTCAACTTTTTCAATATAATTTAAAGCCTGTTCTTCTTCAG
>DATHWA010000276.1:0-3109 GCA_035461025.1 Gillisia sp.
TCCAGGCCAGGGAATCTCCCCCTAAACTTTCACAAACCCCAGTCTCTACTCAATGAACTCCGCTCCTCTTGAGATGTTACTCCCTCGCTAAGCGGCTGCAAATATACACCCCTTTTTTCCTTACCCGCAAATAAAAATTGAGGTTTTTTTGAAAAAGAATTTCTTCAAAATACAAGTGCCTGAATACTTACATTTTAAATAATAAAATTAACACACGCCTCCACAACTTTTGCTAAGAAATGCATTCCTAAAAGAAATTCCAAGCACCAAATTCCAAATGCTAATGCTAAATCATTGTTGTCCGATTAAAATAAATAGAATTCCCCTAAAGTCTTTCTATATATAGTCGGCGAATAATTCAAACTCCCCTAGGGGGTGTTTTTGAATTTAATAAAGTTTATGAAAAAATCCAGAATTGGATTAGAGCTTAAGTGCCTCTTTTTCAACTAATAGGATTTTAGTCTAGGCTCTAGATTCTAGAAGCAGAGCGATCTAGACTCTTTTCCCGGACAACAATGAATCCAAATTCCAAAATCCAAATTTTAAGTCGATCTTATCCTTAATAGAGTCTGGACGCTGCGCTGCTGGAATCTAGAATCTGGACCAAATTTTTAATAAATGAGTATAAAAATACACCACAAATTATGTTCATTCACCCTCTTTTTTGAACTTCTAACTTCTAACTTCTAACTTCTAACTTCTAACTCCTAACTCCTAACTTCTAACTCCTAACTCCTAATTTTTTTAACCCTACAACCTACAACCTACAACCTACAACCTACACCCCATTTTCAACCGACAACTGACAACCGACAACTGACAACCATTTACTATTTAACAAGTATCAACTCTTCCTGCGGTGCCGTAAGAAACTCTGCTCCCTCCTTGGTTATCACCACCATTTCCTCTACCGAGATTGTTTTCATCCCGCCATTTGGTAGTTCCCAGGAATGAAAACCGTCAAAGGCAAATGTCATCCCCTCTTTTATGGGTCTGTTTGAATCCGGCCTTACGTGGGTTGCCTGGCTTCCACCAAGATTAGGTCCCACATCGTGTGCCACATAGCCAACAGGGTGGCCGGTGCTCCACATTACAAAGGCGGAGCCTGCTTCCTCCATTACCTCACGTTGGGCCCTGTCGATATCTATTCCTGTTACACCTGGCAGCATAGCCTGCATGGCTACCCGGTTTCCTCTTTTGGCGCTTTCCCAATAATGTTGAATATCATTTGGCGCACTGGTTTCCCCATCTTTAAGTACATAGGCAAAGCGCTGAATATCGGTTACCCAGCGGTCATGGACCTTGATCCCAAAATCTGTTTGTATGACATCCCCGGGTTGTATGATCTTATCTGTTGCATGGGAATGACCCCTGTCCTGCCCGGAATTTACATTCGGATTTTGATCTGGATGCCAGGCATCTTTCACTCCATGCTCTTCCATCTTTTGCTTTAAAAATCTGGCCACATCGGCATCTGTCGTTTTGCCGGGGATAATTTGGCTGTAGGCCTCTATTTGCCAGGCGGCAGTGAGGTCTGCTGCTTTTTTCATGATTTCAACTTCTTCAGGTAGTTTAACTGAAAGCCAGTTATACACTACTTCTTCTGAAGAGACCAGGTTAACGGCTGTATCCTTTATAAGATCTTCAAGATTGGATCGCTGAGTGTAGGAAAGGCCGTCTGCAAGGCTATTATCATTTGAGGAATTGACTGCAAGGGTATTTAGATTGTTATCTTTAATAAACTCTATGGCTTCTTCTACAGCAGATTTTCCTCTCTCAACCGGTCTTACTTCATTATGAATCTTAAGTTCTGCCAGCGCTGTTGCCTCTCCCACCGGGGAAAAAACAATGGATCTAACATCATCATTATCTTTATAGAATACGAAAGCGGCCAGTCCTCCCGCATTTTCTCCTCCTATATGATCTGCCAGGGGATCATTATTGTTCTCACGGCACAGGATCATCCAGGCATCTACCCCCGCTTCTCTCAAAGCATCAGGTAAGAGTTCGGTTATACGTTTCTTCCTTATTTCGGGCCACGGATTTTCATTAAAGGAATTTTCAGGATCAGGAGTGCCAGCTTCAGCTTTAGTAGCTATTTCACAGGAAATTAGAATAAACGGAATTAGGATAAGCAGATATTTGTACATATTGGTTTTCTTAATTTGCAACTTCCGAAGTTATTAAAATATTTACAATCTTCATTTTAAGGGTAATATATAAAAATAACCGAAAGGCAATCTGCATAGGAGGGGAGTCCCTGCATCGTAGGAATAAGGTTTTAGTTTTTGATAGAGTGGCTTATTCAGGTTAATTTCCTCATTATCAGTATTTTTTAACAGTTATAAACGAAGATTTTGAAAATCTGTATTGATTTGTAAGTTAAATTAGTAACTGAGAAAATCTAAATCAATAATCATTATGGCACAACAACCAAAAAATCCATTCACCTGGGTAGAAATTTATGTGGAAGATATGAACAGAGCAAAAAAGTTCTACGAAACTGTACTGGAAATTCAATTGAGCGAATTGCCTATGTCTGAAGATATGGGTGAACTTCAAATGTTGAGCTTTCCCTGGGCAGAGGACGAAAAGAACATTAGCGGGGCACTGGTTAAAATGGAAAATATGAATCCCGGTGGGGGTGGAACAATGGTTTATTTTACCTGTGAAGACTGCTCTGTAGAAGAAAGCAGGGTGGAAAAAGCAGGTGGGAAAGTTTTGCAACCAAAAATGTCTATTGGCGATTACGGCTTTGTCTCCATAATAATGGACACGGAAGGTAATTCTGTGGGACTACATTCTATGAAATAATTTTTTACTAACAGTCAACCTATTTGCATCATCATCTGCTATAAGTTGTTCCGGAAAACACACCTAAAAAAACCCTCGGCAGACCCGGTATGGCAATAAAAGAAATGTAATGAAAAGCCGGATGCCCACGGATTATACCGGACAGAAACAGAATACGACAAAGGGGAGAACTGGTTTTACAATTTTGCTAAAGGTCGGGAATTGTAGTTTTGAAATACAGGGATAAGAGAACTTGCAGCTTCTGTAAGATTTATTAAAGATGAAAGAAATTAATCACTGGGCTAATTGGAAAAAC
>DATHWA010000277.1:0-11843 GCA_035461025.1 Gillisia sp.
CATCTATTTTCTGAAATATTTTGATACCTGCTGAAGTTTTTTTTGAAGTGGTTTTTTTAAATTTATTATGACCGGAAATAATACAAATAAATTCTCAATTTAAAATAATTGGTTTCCTTGGAAAGGGTCAGTATCGCTAAAAGCTTCTAGAATCCAGACTAAATTCTTAATGCTTGAAAAAGATTCATTTAGCCTCTGCTGCAAAACTTGTAAATTTTCTAAACTATTTAATACCAAAAACCACCCAATGGGTGTGGTTCAATTGGCCTCTGACTATATACAGAAGGACTTAAGGAAGATTTTTCGTATTTAATCGGACAACAATGATTTCAAATAATAATATAAATTTGTCCAGACTTACCAATTTAGTCGGCACTTCACCTGGGGTTAGTATATAATTATTGTAAAATCTAAATATTAAAATTTTTTAATTTTCTCCAACCTTTTAAAACTGTTCAAGTAATGTTGGAACCTAAACTAATTTGAATTGTTCACTGCTATGATCTACCATCCACTGCACCCCAAATTTATCCTTCAACATTCCAAAATAAGCACCCCAAAATGTTTTATGTAATTTCATCTCTATTTTACCACCCTGTGCCAGGGCGGTGAAAATCTCTTCTGCCTCTGTTTCGCTCTCGGTACTTATACTTAGATAAAAATTGTTTCCTTCGTGTAGCTTTTGGTTCATAGATTCTAACGCATCTGTTGCCATTAGGATATTATTTTTACCTATTGGCAAGGCAATGTGCATGATCTTTTCCTGTTCTTCTTTGGAAAGTTTATCCGCTTCCGGTGTATCCCTGAACCGCTGCAGGGTGATGAATTCACCGCCAAATACTTTCCTGTAAAAATTAAAAGCCTCCTCTGTATTCCCGTGAAAATTTAGATATGGATTAATTGTTATCATAATATGATTTATTAAGAGTTTTGCTCGCTAAGTTTCCTGAGGTTTTCAAACGCACGGGGCCAGGTTTCATTGAAATAGTCAATAAAATCATCGGCAGTATCCACAGAGACGGTTAATATGGTTTCCCCATTTTTCTCTTCCAGCTCATAGATTTCATGAGAACCGGCCCACTCTTTTACTTTTTCACTTTGCGTATCTTCTTTTCCATTCTTGTCAACCATTCCAATATGCTCAAAATCCATTTTTACAGGAACCTTTTTTCGTGCAATACGGCTCACCATTCCTTCATTTTCTCCATTGAGGAACAACACTTTTCCTCCTTCTTCCCAATTGGTTTTCACCTTTGAGCCTTCGCTGAATGCTGCCGTCCATTGGGGGTAAGTATCTGCTCCCCATAAAATTTCCCATAACTTTTCCCGGGAAGCCCTGATCCTGGTTTGATATTCTTTCCTTTCCATTTTTTCTGTTTTAAGTGTTAAGTTGATTTCTTAGATAATTTAGAAAAATCCATGTGTAATACATTCCATCGATGTCCATCGAGATCTGTAAATCCACAACCGTACATCCAGCCATCCTTTTCCATAGGCGGTCTATAAATAGTTCCCCCGGCTTTTTCCACTTCGTCTGCAATCTCATCTACTTCTTCCCGCGTGGTGACACTTAGTGAAAAAAGAACTTCTGTGGCTGTTCGGGTATTTAAAACCTCCTGACCTGAAAAATCTTTAAAAACATCTTCAGGAAAAAGCATCACTATTATTCCTTTTGCCCCCAGACTTAAACTTATCGAATTCTCACTGCTATATGCCGGATTTAGTTCAAAACCCAATTGAACAAAAAAGCGTTCTGCCCTGCTAAGATCATTCACCGGAAGGTTAATCCACATATCTGTTACCCCACTCATCCCATGCTGTTTAAAACAGGATTTTTATAATGATTTACAACTATGCCGCAATCAAAACCTTTGGATTCAACAAGGCATAATTTCAGGTCTTGTTGAAGCAGGTGAAATACAGGGAGACCTGTTGATATAGCAACCGGATTTATATAGAAATAATAATCATCAATGAGGCTTTCTTTTAACAAACCGGCTACAAAATTTGCACCCCCGTAAACTATCATATCCCCTCCTTTAACAGCTTTCAGTGCCTTTACCTCCTCTGCCAGTTCGCCGGTAGCAAGCCGTGTATACTTCCACTTTTTCTCCTCAACATCTTTTTTCTTCAGGTTGCGCGAAAAAACCATCTTTGGGAGTTTATGAAAATTCTTTACGTAATCTTCAGCATCAGGTTTAGCGGCAGCCTTTTCCCAATATGGAATGAATTCTCCTGCCAGTTTCCTGCCCAGTAAAATTTGGTCAACATTTTCGGTAAGCCTTGAGGTATAAGCGGCAAGTTCTTTGTCCCAATCCCAGATCATCCAGTCTTGATCCCCTCCCGGTCTTGCAATAAAACCGTCCAGGGTGATTTGTAACTGTAATTTAAGCTTTCTCATTTGGAACTGTTTTAGGAGTTTCACCAGGATTAATCTCATCACTTGTTTCTATTTCTTCAAGTACCGAAAGAATATTTCCGAAGGGATCTTTAAACCAGGCAATCTTTGGCCCCTCCCCGGTACTACTTATACCCTTTTCATTGGTTGCAAAAGGCTCCTCGTACTGTTCAAATTTTATCCCTTTAGCAGTAAGTTTATCTACGGCCTCTTCTATATTGCCAACCGGAAAATTAAGTATGGTAAAGCCGGCAGGGGTATGGGTATTTTTTTCATACATAATAACCCAATGATGTGGGCTCAACTTTATTCTTAAAAGTCCCATATGTATTTCCTCAACAGGCAGTTCCATTATATTGGCATAAAAGTCTTTTGCCTGCTGAAGGTTGTTGACAGAGAAGCTGCTGAAAACTTGTGATAGATTGAACATAATAATATCATTTTCAAGTTATTATTAAAGGTAGGCTACTTAAGATAAAAGTGCAGGGGGCTATCACGACAACATGAAGGGTTGATTGCGACAAAAACATTGATTATCTTTAAGTTAGCTTTCTCTGAAGTTTTTTTACTGAAGTTTCATCAAAAACCAGGAAAATGAAACATATCTCAATCCTTATACCTTACGGGCATACCAGCCTTGTCAACATAGAAGGATCCCTTCAGGTTTTCAACCAGGTAAATCAATTCCTGATACAGCAGGAAAAAGAGCCTGTTTTTAAAACAGAACTTGTTGGCATTAATGGAGAAACCCGTCAAACGAATGGCTTATTTACTGTTAATCCAACCAAACTTACCAGCCAGGTTCGAAAGACAGACCTTATAATAATCCCGGCTATTCATGGGGACCAGGAGAAGGCATATAACGAAAACATTAAGTTTGTTCCCTGGATCATAGAACAATATAAGAATGGAGCCGAAATAGCCAGTTTATGTGTAGGGGCATTTTTTCTCGCTGCAACCGGCCTGCTTGATGGAAAACAATGTGCAACCCACTGGATACATGCGGCCAACTTTAGAAAACAATTTCCCGGTGTTCACCTGGTAGATGACAAGATCCTTACAGAGGATACGGGAATATATACCAGCGGTGGTGCTTACTCTTATCTTAACCTGCTATTATATCTCATAGAAAAATACGCCGGTCGCGAAATGGCAATCCTAATTTCCAAAACCTTTATGATAGATATAGACAAGTCCAGCCAATCCCCGTTCATCATTTTTCAGGGACAACGTGAACACGAAGACCTGCCAGTTAAAAAAGCCCAGGAATTTATAGAAGAAAATTTCAGAAAAAAGATCAGGGTAGAATCCCTTGCCTCCAAATTCGCGTTAAGCCGTAGAAGCCTGGAACGCAGGTTCAAAAAGGCCACCTCCAATACCATTTCAGAATATATACAGCGCGTAAAGATAGAAGCAGCAAAAAAGGAATTGGAATCTGGCGGCAAAAATGTAAATGAAGTGATGTATCTTGTGGGCTATAACGATACCAAGGCTTTTAGGAACACTTTTAAAAAGTTTACAGGACTTTCCCCGGTGAAATACAGGGGCAGGTTTCAAAAAGCCTACGCAACTGCATAACTTCAAAATTTTTAACTTCATTATGGAGATCCACCATCTATTAGAGCAACATTCAGTCGCCTCAAGATTTATAGCAGAACTACGGGATGTAAACGTACAAAAGGACAAAATGCGTTTTCGCAGGAATATTGAAAGACTGGGGGAGATCCTGGCTTTTGAATTAAGTAAATCTTTGGATTATAGAAGCAAAACCGTGACGACTCCTCTAGGCGATGCTGTAACCTATGAACCTAATGAGGAGATAGTAATTTGTTCCATCCTTAGGGCGGGGCTTCCATTACACAACGGGATCCTTAGTTATTTTGATACTGCTGAAAATACTTTTATATCTGCCTACCGCCATTATATATCTGAAAAAGAATTTGAAGTAAAGGTGGAGTATCTGGCTTCACCATCGCTGGAAGGGAAAACACTTATCCTTGCAGATCCTATGCTGGCAACCGGAGGTTCCTTTGTTAATGTTTATGAAGCTCTTAAACCAATGGGAATTCCGGCAAAAATTCACCTGGTATCTGTCATTGGCGCAAGACCTGGGATTGATTTTGTGTCAAGTAATTTTCCCGAAAATTCACATCTTTGGATCGCGACCATAGATGATGTACTTAATGATCATGGATACATTGTGCCCGGTCTTGGAGATGCCGGGGATTTATGTTATGGAACAAAGTTGCAACATTAAAAGGTTCTAGTTGGCGGCGACAAGTTCAATATCAGGAATATTGGCAGGTGGGGTTATATCCTCAGGTTCTGAAGAGGACTGAGGGATTGGGGGATTGTTAAATAGAAATAGATCTTCCCCTAAAGTTTCCTCTGCACTTTTTATAAGAACTCTCATAACAGGTAGATCTGAATCTGAACCTCCTGTACGGGCACTGACCTCCAACACTTCTAGCGCCACAATTCCCAGGTTGTCACCTTGTAAATTTCCCTCTATAGGATCGTAATTAATACTTATATCACTGTCGAATACTATGGCTAATATGGTTTGCCCTATTAGCATTGAAAGACCTGTGGCCCTTAAAGGTATTACATCAGCTATCTCATCAAGCAGGTCTTCACTTCCATCCTGTCCAAGGCCGGGACCGGCCTGTAAAAAATTACCTGCACCACTTTCAGTAGGGCCTGCACTTTCCCAGGAGGTAGGGATTGTTTTGAGAGCGAACCAACCTTCATCGCCTACCTGCCCGGTATAAAGTTCTATTTCCTCTCCAATATTATCTTCAAAAAATCTTAATGGTTGCCGTAATCCAACTTCTGCCAAATCATCGTTCACATCTGTTTCAGAGAAATTATTGGGTTCATTTCCATTATCAATACTTTCCTCGTCTATAAGAATGAAAACCGCGCCTTCCCCGGGTTGAGGATCTGGATCCGGATCCGGATCAGGATTGGGATCCGGGTTCTCGTTTCCACCATTTACAGGATCTATAACATCATCATTGTCACTTCCACAACTCATATTCATTCCAAAAAACATCAATAAAATCAACACAATTTTAAAATCTATTATCCTTTTCATATCCGCAATTTTTTAAAACAGGAGTTAATTTACAATTATTTTGCACCTAACTATCTTAATTAGAGAGATTTAATTTGTTTAAAGTTAATTTTTTTTCTATCATTAATCGTTAATTATATCTACCTCAATATTCTTTAATATGTCAAAAACTGTGGCATATATTCACACATTTTGAAAAAATTTCCCCATAATCAAGGTCTCCGGCAAAGAATGCTGAAATCAAAAAATTAAATTTTAGCATTTCTTTACCATTGGGAATTTTTCTTAAATACTACATTGCGAGGCATGAAGGGTTTCCCGAAAGCCTATAAAGGGTTGCGGGGTCACTTCTAACCTTTAATACTAAATGGGGCTGGCACTATAATCGCGGTTATAGTTAAGGTTCCCTAACCAACTAATTAATAGCGAACCTAATTTAAAAACTATCAAAATGAAAAAAACAGTATTATTAGTAATAATGTCCGCCGGGATATTAACTTCATGTGTTTCCAAGAAGAAGTATACAGAACTGGAAACGGAATTGTCAAATACCCAATCCAACCTGCAGCGTACTGCAATGGAAAAGGAAGAGGCTGAAAGAAAGCTGGATGCTATTGAGTCTCGTGTGGCAGATTATAATGCCAAAATCAATTCCCTGCAGGAGTCTAACGACGACAGGCTTGAAATGAATGACCTTACGGCAATGAGTGCCAATAATAAGCGTAAAATGCGTGAAACCCTTAGAAACGTAGATCAGGCAGCACTTGCTGAAGCAAGAACTCTTGAAGACTCTATCAATCTTGCGGTTTCTTATAATTTAAAGCAATCCATATCTGACGATTCAGAGAGCGACGATGTGGAAATTACTGTTGATAAAACAGTAGTAATGATCAATGTTTCAGATAAATTGTTATTCAACAGCGGTAGCTATAGAGTGAGCAATAAAGCAAATAATCTTATGCAAAAACTTGCAGACGTTATCAATTCTGAGCCAAGTATGGAAGTTATGGTTGAAGGACATACAGATTCGCAGACTATGGTTCCCGGATCTCACCTACAGGATAACTGGGATCTTAGTGTAAGAAGAGCTACATCTATTGTTAGAATTCTCCAGGATAAATATAATGTAGATCCTGCCAAATTGATCGCTTCAGGAAGAAGTAGCTATGCTCCACTTTCAGAAAATGATACTAAAGAAGGAAGAGCAAAAAACAGAAGAACAAGAATTGTAATTCTTCCAAATCTTGATAAATTCCTTGCCTTACTGGAAGAGCAGTAGGAAAAGAAATAGAATATATAATAAAGGGCAAAACCGGTGGTTTTGCCCTTTATTGTTTTTAATATCTTTCTACCACATCGAGGATCAAATTCCACCAATTTCTCCCTTAGCACTTAACTCACAAATATTTGGAAGAGAATATTTTATCAAAGTTTTAATTCTAATCTTAACTACAATTTAACCGGGAGAATGTGTTATTAGCTTCTCTATTTTTTAAATTTAGGTAAAGAAAGAAGTCATGAGCGATAACGAAAAAAAGAAAACGGGGAATAACAGTGAGCCAAAGGCCAACAAACCTATTAGGGAAACCGACGGAATAGAACAAAATGATCTTCCCTATGATCCTAATATTAATAAGGACGACCTGCAGGCCCTACATAGGGAAGGGTTAAGTATGGACCAGGGTCGGGATAAATTTTTATCAGATAGGAAAAGGCCTGTGGATTTTACAGGTAATGAAATGGATATTCCCAGCCGGGATGAAAGTGATACTTCACAGGATGGTACAGATCTACCGGACGAAGAAAATAACCAGTATAACGAACGTGGGGTGAGAAAAGATGAAGATATGAAAAGAGACCTTCCAAATTCAAACAGGGACGTCTCTCCCACTAATTAGGCAAAACCAGCAAAACCGGGCAATAACTGCCCGGTTTTTTATTGGCTGTTTACATCACGGTGAATTCTTTGAAAAGCTTTCTCTGCATCATTCACAATACTCTTCACATCCAGACCTGATAGTTTGCCGTTCTCTTTCAGGATCCTCCCATCTACTGCAACCAAAGCTACGTTTTGAGGTTGTGAAGCTTCTACAACAAGGTTTTTCTCCCTGTTTCCCGAAGAGAAATTAAGATCGTTGCGTTTCAGCATAATAAGATCTGCACGTTTACCGGGGCTTAGGGAACCTGTAAGATGATCTATTCCCAAGGTGCGGGCACCATTTATTGTTGCCATCTCCAGGACCTGATGCGAACTGAGATAAAACTCATCTTCAGCAACCGCATTTGCCAGGTTTTGGATCACTTTCATTATTGAAAAGAAATCTGCATTGCCGCTAAGGGCTGTAGTGTCAATTCCAAGTGACGTATTTATGCCTGCATGAACAAGCTTGTTTTGTGGTGGCAGGCCATAACCTATGCGCATTTCAGAATATGGGGTCATAGTAATAGATGCCCCGGACTTTGCAACCACATCCAGTTCCTCTCCGGTTATTGCATTCCCGTGGATAATATTTATATCCTTATCAAGTAGACCTCTATTTTCCAGTTGCATAATTTGACCTATTTGATTTCGGTTTGAACTTGCATGAATCGAAATGCCCATACCAAAGTCCCTTGCTTTCCGCCAGTCGCTGTCAAGTTGCTCATAGGCCGCACCCCTGGATCCAAGACCAAGCCTAACCAGCTCATATTTCTCATTATTATTTAATTGCTGTAAAACTTCCCTGATCCCCTCAAAATCTGTAGGTTTTTCCGGAGGCCTGTTCCGGTATCCGCTATATTCCACTCTGGCCCTTAATCCTATTTCAGCCAGGGCATCACAACCTGCCATAACGTAATCTAGCCCTCTTGCATTATGATTGTAATCTGTAACTGTAGTAATACCCGAGAAAAGGGCCTCGGCTGCTGCATACCGGGTGGCAATGGCCATATCCT
Organism: Gillisia sp.; assembly: GCA_035461025.1. Lineage (GTDB taxonomy): Bacteria > Bacteroidota > Bacteroidia > Flavobacteriales > Flavobacteriaceae > Gillisia. Next base: position 8,409 of record DATHWA010000277.1, read on the forward strand.
GTGGAGTATAAAATTCGCTATAGCGTGCAGTCATGGGAAAATAGCCCGTCTGCTCAGTTTCACCGGACATACTTCGTAGCAGGGATGTCCACATATGCCAATGGCAGTCTATTAAACCCGGCATTACAATACAGTGAGTGCCATCTATTTCAGAAATTCCTTCAGGTAGCGAAACATTCTCACCTACTGCTTTAATCTCGCCATTTTCTACCAGAATGTCTCCTGTCACATCCTTAATAGCCGGATCCATTGTAATTATAAAGGCGTTGGTAATAACAAAGGTTCTGTTTTGTTTCAAAACATCCTGATGATTTGGGGTGGTGAAGGAGGACAAGCTGCCGGGAAGAAATCCTGCAGCTGCAAGCATCCCCGATTTCTTTAGAAAGTCTCTTCGTGGAAATTTCATAAAATAGATAATAAAACCCGGAAGAGTAAATCCAGCCGATTTTCTTCCAGGTTTGTTTTTAACTTTATGTCCGGGTCAAATTGCGGAAAGGATCTCTACCTTTTCAATTTGAGGTTCTTCTGTGAGGAGATCCGGAGCACGCTTCATAAGACCGCCGGCTATTTCCCCATTAAGATGGGCTTCCCTGCCCTCTTCATTTTCGAACGAATCAAAGATCCCGAATGTGTGTTTATCTATCCTAAAGGAATACCAGGAAATTGTACCCTGTTCCCTTCTCGCTAGATTAACAGCTTCTTGTATATAGTTAAGGATTTCCATTTCCTTCCCCTCTTTGGCTTTTAATTTAACCAGTAAACCATATTTTTTCATTATTAAAAACTTTCAGCTTCAGCTATTTTAGGAAAATAAGTTACTTCAAAACAAGGAAATCCTTTCCCTAACAAGTGTTAAGAAATGGAAAAGCCCTTCAGCAATAGAAATTATTTCTTTTTACGGGAAAGAAAATACCAGTCGAGAGAATACTTCCCACTTCCTGTAAAAAACAATAGAATATAACCTGTAAGGAATAATAAAGGTAATTCCTGCCTCCCAAAACCATCTGTCCAATGCACGATTAGAGCTGCCACCGCCATTGTTGCGATTAATGGCAAAACTGCCAGGCGTGTTCCCAATCCCAGGATCACCAGGATGGAGCAAACAAATTCAGCAAACACAGCAAAGGTGAAACTCGCCACTTCTCCTATGCCAATAGGATCTGCAAAAGCAATGGGCTCACTTCCAAAGAATTTAATAAGCTTAGGTACCCCATGGGTGAGCATAAGTGCAGAAATACCCAGTCTAAAAATTAGCAGACCCAGATCCACCTGGGGGAGGTTTAAATTGGTAGAGTAACTATTTTTCATAAGAGTAGTTTATAATTATGAAGATAGGAAATTATTCAATTAAATGATATACCACATTATTAGTGACATTCCCAATCCCACCACAGCAATAATACTGGTCATTATACTCCAGGACCTAAAGGTTTGCTTTTCGGTAAGTCCCAGGTATTGTCCAACCAGCCAGAATCCGCTGTCATTTACATGTGAAAGGATTGTTGCCCCGGAAGCGATAGCAATCACGATTACAGAAATTTGCTGCACACTGTAAAGTCCTTCCGTAAGAACCGGTGCTGTGATCCCTGCCGCGGTGATCATTGCGACCGTAGAAGAGCCCTGCAAAACTCTCACAAGGGCTGCTACTATAAATCCGAAAACCAACGGATTAAAGAACGTATCATTTAAACCGGCAGCAATCATTTCCCCGGCCCCTGTATTTATAAGTATTTCCTTAAACGCTCCCCCTGCCCCGGTAAGTAGTATGATTATCCCGGCAGCCTGAAATGACCTGGTTGCTACTTTTAATAAATATTCTTTTTGCATTCCCCTTCTCACACCCAGAAAATACCAGGCTATTAAGTTGGCAATAATGAGAGCTGTAAATGGGTGTCCCAGGAGCTCTACAGCATAACGAATAGCACCAGGAATAGCCACTCCCGCAAACAGCGGACTTCCTAGCAGGGTATTGGCCACTATTAAAAGGATAGGGATCAGGATGATAGAAATAATGAGGGAAGGCGAAGGAGCTGTGGCCTCATCGTAATCTTCCTTTTCTTCAAAAACCTGTGGTTCTATATGTATTCTTTTAGCAAGAAAGCGCGCATAAACCGGTCCTGCGAGGATAGCGGCAGGCAGTCCCGCGAAAAAACCGAAAAGAATTACCCAGCCAAGGTCTGCACCCAGGATATCTGCTACTGCAATGGGCCCCGGGGTTGGTGGTATAAAAGCGTGAGTTATAGCAAGACCTGCAAGTAAAGGTATAGCATAGAGCAACAGGGAGTTGCCGGTACGTTTGCTAAGGGCATAGGTTATGGGAACAAGAATGATGAACGCCACATCAAAAAACACGGGAATAGCTACGGCACAACCCGTAACCATCATAGCCCAGGGGGCATTCTTTTCTCCCGTTCTTTTGAGCATAAAAGAAGCCAGTCGCTGTGCCCCGCCGGACTGTTCCAGGATCCCGCCAAAGAGAGCTCCCAGTCCCACTACTGTAGCAACGAATCCAAGAGTGCTGCCCATTCCCACCCGCATAGTATCAAGGATTTCTGTTGCCGGCATTCCGGCAATGATCCCTACCGCGATACAAACAATTAACAGCGCAAGAAAAGCCTGGATCTTTAAGCGTAAAATGAGAAATAATAAAATGGCAATGCCGGCGATAACGGCGGTGAGTAATTGTATATCCATTAAACTTCAGGTTTCCATTCAGTATGAAAAAACTCACCCCGGGGTTTATCTGTCCGTTCATAAGTATGGGCTCCAAAATAATCCCTTTGAGCCTGGATCATATTGGCAGAAGATTGCCCGGCGGTATAACTCGTGAAATAATTGAGAGCCGCCATAAGGACAGGCATGGGGAATCCGGTTTCAAGCGCTTCTCCCGCAATGAGTTTGTGAGATCTTTGATAGTCTTTAAGTTCTTCAACTATTTTATGATGAACCAGAAGATTTTCTTCAGGAATATCTTTAAAGATCACAATAAGATCCTCCATAAACGCTGAACGAATGATACAGCCATTTGTCCAGATTCTGGAAATTTCAGAAAGGTTGAGATCCCAATTATACTCTTTTGAAGCTGCGGTCAATAAACTGAAACCTATAGCGTGGTTGATAATACTCGCGCTCTTATATGCTGAAAACAGATCTGAAAAGTTTTGATTTTGGTTGGTTTTTTCTGCGGAAGGATTCTCATAAAGCTGTTCTGCCTTTTTCCGTTCATCTTTTAAAGCTGAAATATTTCGTGCCATGACTGCTGCAGTGATCGTATCAAAAGGTACACCCAGTTCCAGGGCTGCATTGGTAGACCAGCCCCCGGTGCCTTTTTGTTTAGCAGCATCCAGGATCTTGTCAATTAGAAATTCCTTCCCATCCTTTTTCAGAAGTATATCTGCTGAAATTTCCAGGAGATAACTTTTCATCTCCTTATTC
>DATHWA010000278.1:0-4864 GCA_035461025.1 Gillisia sp.
GGATAGCAAACGAACCTGATATTTGGAAATGCTCTTTCGAAAAGGGAAACGGAATTGAAAATCTAACTAAATATATTCAATCGACTATTGATAAGCGAAAATCAGAAAAAGAGTATCCATTCGTCGTTTTTGACAAAATAAAAAATCAATTTGCAGGGAGTACAAGATACTGCGAAATCGTTCCGGGGTTAAAAGCTATTCGATTAGGATATACCTGGTACGGAAAAGAATTCAGAGGGACAGGATTAAACAAGCATTGTAAATATCTAATGTTTGAATTCGCTTTTGAGAAAATGGGCGCTGAAAGAATAGGACTTGCAGCTTATATAGAGAATAAGATAAGTATATCGGCAATGGAAAGTGTTGGATGTAAAAAAGAAGGAACTTTACGTGGAATTTTTCCGGCAACCAATGGGATTGGACGAACTGACGCAGTTTTATTGAGCATTCTGAAAAATGAATGGTACGAAAATGTTAGATCCGAACTGCAAAACAAATTGAATAAAAAGTTTCCCTAATATTAAAGGGAAAATACCTGGACCAGGCTCAAAGCGTTGTTTGTTGCCCTCTCAATTTTTTAAACAAGATCAATTCGGTTTAAGGTAATAATAAGTATTGTTCCTGTTCCGAAAATGATATTCAGGTGGCATCCCACAAATACAAATGCCCCGCACTTTTGTGCAGGGCATTTTTTTAAAATATCTACAAAGCCTGGTTTCATACAGTAGAGTAGGAGAGGCTAATAAATTTCCTTTTACCTCATTTTATTGATGCAACCATAATTGCACAATGTTCAATAATTTATCAATGTTCACCGGTTTGGTAAGATAGTCGTTGGCCCCTGCCTCAAGGCATTTGGCTTTATCTTCCGGCATGGCTTTCGCCGTTAATGAAATGATAGGTAAATTTTTGTATCGGGGATTTTGTCTAATTTTTGTTGTGGCCTTATAACCGTCCATAACAGGCATCATTACATCCATCAATACAATATCTATATCTTTCTCCTCTTCTAGTTTTTCAATCGCCATTTTTCCGTTATCAGCAATTATTACTTTCATACCGGAGTCATAAAGTGCTTTGGAAAGTGCATAGGAATTTCGCCCGTCATCATCTACTAGCAAGACTTTTTTATCCTTAAGAAGACGTTTTGGATTATGCAGGTCATCCATTACTCTTTTTTGCCTCGTAGAGAGTTTGCTTTCATCACTATGCAAAAATAAGGACACCTCATCCAGAAGATGCTCAGGTGATGAAGCGCCTTTAATTAAAATACTGTCCGTGAACTTATTTAGCTCCTTCACTTCAGATTTAGTAAGTTCCTTTCCGGTATAAACAATTACGGGCATATTATTCGCCTTGTCTTTCTGAGTGGATTTTAGCCTTTTCAGTATCTCAAATCCTGTTGTGTCCGGTAGGTTAAGATCAAGAATAATGCAATCGAAACTTTTTGAATTTAAATGGTTCAATGCGTCCTTGCCGGTAGTAGCATCAGAAATTTTTACATCCTTGGTCTCCAGGATACTCTTAATTGCTTTTAAAGTTGCCTCATCATCTTCAATAATAAGCAGATCTTTAATAAAAGAGGTGCGTAGTTTTTCCATTTTTTGGATGGCATTTTCAATATCCCTGGAGGAAACCGGCTTTGGGCTAAAACCAATTGCACCTTTGCCAAGAGCCTCACGACTTTGATCATCTTCTGCCATTAAAAAAACAGGGATATGTCTGGTCTTTAAATTAAATTTTAAATGATCCAGAACAATGAGTCCTTTCATATCCGGCAATTGCTCATCCAGCAAAATACCATTAGGCTTATATTGCGTCGCCAGTTTCATTCCTTCTTTCCCATCCCTCGCAAAAAGAAATTTATAGCCTTTCTGCTGGACTGTTCGCTTTGCTATTTGAGCAAATGATTTGTCATCGCCCATTATCAATAAAGAGTCCTCCGTAGCTTTTAAATTCTCCCTGTCATCCGGGATATAGGTTTCAGGGATCTCATTAGTTTTCCTTTCGGCCAAATCCATCGCCGGATTGTTTTGCGGGTTAGCGAACTTTGGTTCACTGTAGGAAGAAATGGCATCATCTATTTCCTTTATAGGAGCACTTGTAAGGTCCAGAGGTATAAATACAGTAAATATACTGCCTTTTCCTTCTGTGCTTTCTATATGGATTTCCCCTCCTAATAATCTTGAAAGTTCCCTGGAAATTGTTAATCCAAGTCCTGTACCTCCATATTGACGACTTGTACCTCCTTCTGCCTGCTGGAAAGCTTCAAAGATCATCATTCGCTTTGCTTCAGGAATTCCAATACCGGTATCTGTAACAGATATTTCCAAAACTTCAGATTTTGAGAGGGTAATGTCGCGGAAATTCACACGGGCATCAGGCTTCCCAATCGAAACGTTTACAGAACCTTTCTCTGTGAATTTTAAGGCATTGGAAAGCAGATTTTTGACAATTTGCTCCAGTCGCTGCCCATCGGTAATTATCCTGTCTGGCGCATTGGCCTTGCATTGTATGGTAAACTTCAGCTTTTTAGATTTGGCCAGGGGCTCGAATTGGTTTTGCAGGTTTTTAGCCAGGCTATCCACTAAAACTTCTTCAGGATGGATCTGTAGTTTTCCGGCCTCAACCTTAGAAAGATCCAGGATGTCGTTAATAAGGTTAAGCAGGCTTAAGCCTCCTTCATAAATTATACTGGCAGATTTTTGCTGGTCTTTTAATAAGTTTCCTTTTCGGTTATCACTAAGATCCTTGGACAGGATTAGAAGACTGTTCAATGGTGTTCTCAATTCATGAGACATATTGGCCAGGAATTCAGATTTGTACTTACTGGCCAGCTCCAGTTCCTTAGCTTTTCTTTCCACTTCAACTCTACTGAATTGAAGGTCCTCTTTCTGCATTTCCAAATCTTTGGTCTTGGATTCAAGATCCTCATTGGCCATTTGTAATTCCTTACTCTGGATCTGCAGTTTTTCCTGTTGTTTCAGCAACTCTTCAGATTGTCTTTGTGACTCTTCCAGCAGATCTTTCATTTTCTCCCTATCCAGAGATGAGTTGGTAGTAATAGCTATGTTTTCTCCTACTGAACGCATTAACTCCAGCTGACTATCATTAAAGGATTTGAAGGAGCCAATCTCGATAACTCCCTTTACTTCCCCATCTATAATAAACGGCTGAACCAAAATGTTCTGTGGTTTTGTTTCTCCAAGGCCTGAGGAGACACTAATATAATCTGTAGGTATTCCTGAAATTACTATTACTTCTTTCTCCAGGGCTGCCTGTCCCACGAGACCTTCTCCAAAATCAAAAGTAGTTTTAAGCGATTTTCTTCTTGTAAACGCATAAGAACCGGTCATTCTCAATTGTTTCTTGTCCTCATTCTTTTCAGCCAGATAGATAACACCCACGTGCCCGTCCAGGTACTTGGTGAGGTAAGAGATAATATTTTTTGATAAGGTTAAAAGGTCCTGCTCCCCACGCATCCTGTCGTTAAGACCTGCCTGACCTGTTTTGATCCAGGCTTCATTCTCGTTCTCTTCAGAAATTCGCTTTAGGTTCTCTGTCATCGTGTTCAAAGCGATACCCAGTTGATCTGCCTCAGAACGTAGAGGCATCTCGATGGCAAAGTTTCCTTCAGCAATAGTGTTTGCAGCTTTTACAATGGTCGTGAAACTGTCTACCATCGCATTGATGTTGTTCTTAAGCTCCTGAACCTCTCCCTTCACTTCCACATCAATCTTTCTGGAGAAATCCCCTCGTGCAAGTGCGGTAGATACTCCTGCAATATCCCTTACCTGCGAGGTTAGGTTACTCGCCATCTGGTTCACATTGTCTGTAAGGTCTTTCCAGGAACCTGCCACGTTTGGCACTTCTGCCTGCCCTCCAAGAATACCTTCAGTTCCCACCTCACGGGCCACATTGGTTACCTCATCTGCAAATATGTTCAGGGCGTCTACCATGATGTTAATAGTGGTAGAAAGTTCCAGTACCTCACCACCTTTTCCCTGTTCCGAAATTTTCTGCGATAAATCCCCGTTTGCAACCGCCGTTGTTACCGATGCAATTTCCCTTACCTGTGTGGTAAGATTGGATGCCATCGTGTTCACATTATCGGTAAGGCCTTTCCAGGTACCTGCAACGTTCGGTACTTTTGCCTGACCTCCCAGCATCCCTTCGGTTCCCACCTCCCGTGCCACACGTGTTACCTCCGCGGCGAATACGTTTAGCGAGTCCACCATCTGGTTAATGGTGTCTTTAAGTTCAGCAATTTCCCCTTTTACATCAATGGATATCTTTTGTGAAAGATCCCCGTTTGCCACGGCAGTTGCTACGTTTGCGATCTCCCTTACCTGGCTGGTAAGATTACTCGCCATAGTGTTCACATTTCCGGTAAGATCCAGCCAGGCACCCGCAACATTCGGTACTTCTGCCTGACCTCCCAGCATTCCTTCGGTTCCCACCTCACGTGCCACACGGGTTACCTCGTTGGAGAGGATGTTCAGCGAGTCCACCATCGTATTTATAATAGTAGAGAGTTCTAATACCTCCCCACCTTTTTCTTCTTCAGAGATCTTTTTAGATAAATCCCCGTTCGCAACCGCCTTGGTTACCGAAGCAATTTCCCTTACCTGGGTGGTAAGGTTGGATGCCATCGTGTTTACATTCTCTGTTAATTCCCACCAGGCACCACCTACAGTTGGTACTTCTGCCTGGCCTCCCAGTATCCCTTCTGTACCCACCTCACGTGCCACACGGGTTACCTCCTCTGAGAAGATGTTCAGGGAATCCACCATTGTGTTGATGGTTTCTTTAAGTTCAGCTATCTCACCTTTGGCTTCAATGGCAATCTTTTGTGCAAGATCCC
>DATHWA010000279.1:0-2937 GCA_035461025.1 Gillisia sp.
AACTCACCCTTTCTAAAGAATCCGTGTTGAGTTTATCAAAAAAATGACTAATACAGGCAGTAAACCTTTATTGTATTTAAAAGAACTTAAGTGGTTAGGTGCTCCTGCAGCAGGTCATTGAGTGCCCTCAATTTTTCTTCTGCCAGTTCCACCTCACTTTGAGTATCTATACTCTTTTGCTCTGTTTGGGCTGCAAATTGTAAGGCGCACATCGCCAAAACATCCTGCTTATCCCTAACGGCATAACTCTGCTCAAATTGCTTGATCATCGCCTCAATCTTTTTAGCAGCCTTACGCAATCCTTCTTCCTGATGGGATTTTATCGTAAGGGGATAAACCCTGTCTGCTATTGATAATTTTATTTTCAGCGAATCCGACATTTTTTCCTTCTATTCTGATAATTGAACAATACATTGATCAATTTCTCTTATTAAGCTGTTTATTTTGAGCTTTGTTTCTTTCTTGAAATCATTACTGCCTAGCATCGCGTTGGCTGCTTTTAAAGTTTGTACCTGGGACATGGAGGTTTCTATTTCTCCCGCTAACCTGGTATTTTCATTTTTAACAGATGTTAATTCCTCCTGTATAGAATGGTTTTGTTGTCTAAGCACTTCATACTTGTGAAGTAACTTACTTATTCTATTTTCAAGATTATCAACTATTTCTGTCAATTCACTCATAAAAGCTCAACGTGCTACTTATTCATACAAAGTTAACATACCGCTTGAAATTTCCCAATACTTTTAAATCTATTTTCAAAATCTGTGCATTTTCCTCTACACTACACATTACCAGGGCATTATTTTTGTAGAAAAGTTTAATTATCTTTACCCATCCCTAAAATTGCTGAATTACCTAATTATGATGAAGAAGATCTTTACCCTTTTATCTCTGATAATAACTACCGCCCTATGGGCACAACCACTTCCTGAAGAATATTTCCAGGAACCTCTTGATGTTCCACTTGTCCTTTCGGGGACTTTTGGGGAATTGCGTTCTAATCACTTTCATAGTGGCCTGGATATTAAAACCCAGCAAAGAGAAGGGCTAAATGTTATTGCTGCTGCAGGAGGTTTTGTAAGCAGGATCAACGTACAGCATTATGGTTATGGGAAAGCTCTTTATATCCAGCATCCAAATGGCTATACCACTGTCTACGGACATTTAAAAGAGTTTTCTCCGGAAATTGAGGCTTATATAAAAAAGCTTCAGTATTCAAAGGAAAGTTACGAGGTAGAGGTCTATCCTGAAGCAGGAGTTTTGCCTGTGCTCCAGGGGGATGTTGTGGCCTATAGCGGTAATACCGGTGGCAGCGGAGGCCCTCACCTTCATTTCGAAATAAGGGACGGGAACCAGCGGCCTATGAATCCAAAACTTTTCGGAATCAATGTAAGTGACTCACAGCCTCCCACAATTAACAGCCTGTATGCCTACCCGCTCGGAGATGATTCCCACGTAAATGGGTCTACCAAGAGACAAAGGATTCGGCTTATCCCAATGAACGACGGTTCCTTCAGAACAGAACAAATAGATGCCTGCGGGCCAATTGGTTTTGGAATATCTGCAATAGATAAACAAGACGGTGCAGCTAATAACAATGGGGTTTATAAAGTGGAAGCCAATCTTAACGGGGATCTCATATTTGATATGAATATGGACAGATTCTCCTTTAACGAGACCAGGCACCTTAATCAGCTTATAGATTACGAATACTACATAAACAACCGCAGCAGGGTTAAGAAACTATTTGTTGGAGAGAATAATCCGTTAAGTATTTATAACACCGTTATTGATCGAGGGGTAATAAATGTAGAGGATAGCCTAAATTACATCTACAGTATTAAAGTTACCGATTTTGCAGGAAATGAAAAACTGGTAAGAGTACAGATCCAGGGTAGACAACCGGCTGTAAAACCTGAAAAACGCTTACCTGAAACAGAATATTTTGCAAAAGCCGGCCAGGCTTTCAACGTAGATGAAAACGGTATAGATGCTTACATACCAAAAGGCAGCCTTTATGAAGATACCCATCTGGACATAAAATTTAAAGGCGACACCATCTATTTTCACAAAGACGACACCCCAATTCACAGCAATATTACCCTGGGTTTCAATGTAAGTGAATATGCACCGGAGGATAGGGAGAAAATGTTTATCGCCCGTCTGGGATACGGAGGAAGACCTTCATATAATTCCACTACCAAAAAGGGACATAGGTTCACGACGGGCATAAGGACTTTTGGAACTTACACCCTGGCAAAGGATACAAAGCCGCCATCCATCACTCCGGTCAACTTTAAAGATGGCCAATGGATTTCCGGCAGCAGCACTCTTGTCTTGCGCATCGCAGATGATCTTTCCGGAATAAAAAGTTACAGGGCTACCGTAAACGGAAAATTCATCCTGATGGAATATGAGTATAAAAACAACACCCTTACCCATAAATTTAGTGATGGTGTGGTAACGGAGACAGAGAATAATCTAAAATTGATCGTTACAGATAATGTAGGGAATAGCTCTACTGATGAGGCGACTTTCTAATGGAAGTAGTTTTTGAATGTATTCTGTATATTGTAATTTGTATAGTGTGGTTTCATTTTGTTCGAATGGGTTCTTCTCCAGTTACGAGCTTTTAAGCGCGGAGGGCTCGGAGTACGGCACAGAGTTCCACGGAGTATGCACCATTAACGTTTGGTAAATTTGTCCCGTTAGGGACTACATATAGGTAGGATCGCAGTACATAGAACCCACCGTGCCTTTAGGTACGGCATATGACATTCCCGGTATATATTCTGTACCTACGGCACAGAGAGCCATCTTGATAAATTTTTCTACCGATAGAAAGTCCCTACGGGACAAGAAAAATAATTACTGAATGTCAAAATCATACGACAGGTAATTATCGCGGGCAACAGGATGAAGTCAAAAAGGAATATC
>DATHWA010000280.1:0-1726 GCA_035461025.1 Gillisia sp.
ATCATCATGAATTAAGACATTTTCGCCTTTAAGGATGGCGTCCTCATGCATTTCCAGCACATCTGTACCATACTCCAGGTTATAAGGTTCTTTTACCGTTTTATAAGGTAACTTTCCGGGTTTTCTTATCGGGATAAAGCCGGCGTTCAGTTTTTCGGCCAGGAGGGTGGCGAAGAAAAATCCGCGGGATTCTATTCCTACTACTTTATCAATTTGCACATCCCCAAGGTTATCCAGGAAGATCTGCACCGCAGCGCGCATTGCTTCCGGATCCTGCAACAGGGGTGTAATATCTTTGTATAAAACGCCCTTCTTTGGAAAATCGGGAATGTCACGTATATATTCAGCTAAATTCTTCATAGCTGCAAGATAAAATTTCCTGCAGCTTTGCGGAAGCTTTATTCGCTCATTTTTTCTGCTCTTTGCTCAAGTTTTTTCACATTGGTTGGATATGGATTTTCCTTCAGGGTCTTAGCCAGGTGGACCATATTGTGCACCATAAGAAGGATCATATTATTGGTGAATTCGTGCTTGTTTCCCTCTGCCTCAATATAACTTGGCCCGGGACCGGCCTCCCCCACATAATAGGTAAAGCCGTTAACGGGAATGGTAAATCCGTGTTCGCTTAAGTCAAAGACCAGGCTGGAAATAGCCTTTTTTGCGCCATCTTCATTTCCATCTACCATCACCCCACCTACTTTATTGTATGTAAGAAACTGTCCGTTTTTCTTTGTGCCTTCACTCATCACCCCGTCAAAACGCTCAGCAACCATTTTTGCGACAGATCCGCGGTCACCTCTCCAAATTGGAGTGGCATAGATCACCATATCTGCCTTTTTGATTTTATTTAAGATCTTTGGCCAGTCATCACCTTCGCCTTCATCTGAGGTGGTGCCGAATTTCACGTTATGGTCTACCACTCGCAGGGTTTCGGTTTCCACATCCAGCTCTTTAAAGATCTTTGCCGCTTCATCAATAAATGCTGCAGTGTTGGAAGTTTCGGGAGATTTTTTCAGGGTACAGTTTAAAAATAATGCTTTGAGTTTCATAGTTTTCTTTTTTTAATTTTTCCCTTTCAAGCTAAAGAAAAATATTGGCAACAGCCGTTAAGACAGGGTTAAAGCTCCTTGTCTATTTAGCTGAAGGATTTGATTATCTTTAGAAAAAATTCATAAATGTTCAAAATGAAACAAGTCATTCTGCTCCTTTTTCTCGCATTTTCATTACCTGGAATTTCCCAGGACTTGGTTTGGCATTCTTTGAATGCTGAAGGAGAACCACTCGCAAGGCACGAAAATGCCCTGATTGCAGCAGGTGGGAAATTGATATTAATAGGTGGGCGCGGAGAAAAACCGCTGGACATTTACGATCCCGGCACCGGTGCATGGAGCAAGGGGGCAACCCCTCCTTTTGAGATCCATCATATGCAGGCAGTAAATCTGGACGGACTTGTATACATACTTGGAGCTTTTACCGGTGGGTGGCCTAACGAAACCCCGCTTACCCACGTGCTGATCTACGATGTCGCGGCAGATACCTGGAGCATTGGTCCGGAGGTCCCGGGCAACAGAAGACGGGGTGCCGCAGGGGTAGTGACATATAACAATCGTATCTATCTGGTTAATGGGATCATCAACGGACATTCCTCCGGCTGGGTCAACTGGCTGGACGAGTATGACCCTTACACCGGCTCATGGAAAACTCTTGCTTCTTCTCCGGAGCCACG
>DATHWA010000281.1:0-3404 GCA_035461025.1 Gillisia sp.
AGTTCATTAATCCCTTCCAAAAGGATTTATATTGACTAATAAAAATTCATACTTTGCATGGTATGAGGAAATTCATCTAAGCTCTAAGGGTGGTTTTGGATCTTAAATATCCCGGGGAAATTTACAAGCTTAGTAGTTTTGTAGCATTAGTTAATTAGCTCTGTTACATGTGTTAGGATTGTAGTCCAGGCTCTGGATTCCAGAAGTTGAGCGATCTAGACTCTTTTCCCGGATAACTATGATTTGGAATTGAGTTTTTGGAATTTGGAATTTGGTGACTGGAATTTAGAATTAATCTATATCTTCCCTCCCTTTACCAACCCCCGTTAAATAATAAGTATTGGCCCCCTACCAACCCTATATTAAAGGTCTGCGATTGTTAAGATATGCCAGTTGCCTTCTTTTTATTTTTCTGTTTTCAGTTGAGATACAAGCCCAGGACAGCGACCTTGATCCGTATCCGGCGGGGCCGCTTTCAGAAGCTGTTTCCCTTCATAAACATGCGGTTTTTGCGAACGCCGGTGACGAAAACTATACACTTGAAGAAGTAAGGAAAAACTCCACCAACCTTGAATTTAGGCGCCTCGATTCTGAAAATGTCAATATTGGATTCACAAAGGAATATTATTGGGTAAAATTCAGCATCCAAAACACTACTTCCCGGCATCTCACTTATTATCTTGAGACCGGCAGGCCTATTACAGATGGGGTAGCTCTTTACAGTATTTCAGCTTCAGGAGAAATTCAGGAGCAAAAAAGCGGGGACAAAATGGCTTTTGCAGCTCGCAGTTTTAACCACCGCAAAACGATCTTTGAACTCCACCTGCCTTCAGAAGAAACCCTTGATATCTATATTCAGTATGAAAATGACGGGGAGGTGTTAAATTTACCCCTTTTGCTGCATAATGCCTCCAGCCTTTTAAGGATCACCTATATTGAGCAACTGGTGTTCGGTATCTTTTATGGGATCTTGCTCATCGCTGCTATAATTTACCTGTTTTTCTTTTTTGCACTGGGAGAAAGGAGTTTCCTGTACTATAGTATGTATGTAGTCACGGTAGGCTTGTTGCAATTCTCCCTGGATGGGTACTTTTTCCAATACCTGGGACCCGGAGGCGGCTGGTTTTCCAATCATGCGGTGGTGCTTTTTGCCATAATTTCGGCCGGATTTCTCGGTAGATATTCAGAAGTGTATTTGAACATTCGTCAAAGCAATCGTGTAATGCCCTGGATCTTTAATTTGATTTATGCCGGCCTTGGGCTCCTGCTGCTCACGGTGATATTTGTACCGGGATTGCTGGAATATTCATACCCCTCTGTAAACATCCTGGGGCTTGGGGTGCTTGTGGCTATAGTTGTTTCCGTCATTATTCTTGTTTCCAAAAAAATAACGGTAGACAAATTTTTCATCACGGGTATATTTTTCCTCATCCTGGGATTTGTGATCTTTATTCTGAATAATCTAAGTATTTTACCCAATACCTTCCTCACCCAGAATAGCGCAAAACTGGGAACCGGACTGGAAATAATTTTCCTGTCACTTTCCATGGCAAACAGGATCAAAAAACTTAAATCTGAAAAAGAAGAACTGCAAAACCTGGCATTAATTCGGCTAAAGGAAATGAACGAGTTGAAATCTTATTTTCTTTCCAATTTAAGCCACGAACTCCGCACCCCGCTCAATGCGATTATGGGACTTTCAGATACTATGGCAAATGAAGCTAAGGAACAAAAGATCCGGAAGACCTCAACTGTGATCAAGGCTTCCTCCGTTCGTCTTCTGAATCTTATCAATGACATCCTGGATTTTTCAAAAATAGAAAAAGGGGAACTTAAACTTGAGAATGAGGTTTTTGATCCTATGGAGATCATAAAACAACTTCAGGAGAGCTATAAGAATCAGGCTGAAGAAAAGGGACTTTCCTTTGAATTTGAAACGAGAAACCCTATTGTTGGGAATGTAATTGGCGATGCCAACAGGCTGGCACAAATTGTAAACAACCTGCTTGACAATGCTGTAAAGTTCACTCCGCAAGGTAGTGTACGCGTAGTACTTGAAGCCCGGGAAGAAAAAGCTAATACCCTCAATCTTACCCTTACGGTTTCCGATACAGGAATTGGTATTGCTACAGAAAAAATGGAAACCATATTTGAATCGCTCACCCAGGAACGCATCGATAATAAGCGAAAGTACGGAGGTCTTGGCCTGGGGCTTTATATCATAAAGGTACTGGTAGATATGAAAAAGGGCAGGATACACATGCAAAGCAACCGGGGAGCCGGTACCACCTGCATCCTAAACCTGGCTTATCCCATAGCGCCAAAACCGGCTGCCCTGCCAAAACAATTTACAGTTACTCGCTATGATTTACAGGACAGCCATATCCTGGTGGTGGAAGATGATCCTGTTAATAGGATGGTCCTGAAAATGATCCTTACAAAATGGCAAGGCACCAGGGTAAGTTTTACTAATAATGGTGCTGAAGCGCTTGAAGAGTTACAGAAGCAGCAGATAGATATAATTTTAATGGACCTTCAAATGCCCGTAATGGATGGCTATGAAGCCTGTATCGCAATAAGAAAGGGAGAGGCAGGAATCGATAATAAAAATATCCCAATAATCGCTGTTACCGCAGATGTTATGGAAAGCACCAAACAGCGGGTGAAGGATATTGGAATGAACGATTATCTCGCGAAGCCGGTAAATAAGGACAGGTTGTATGTGAAGATTACGGCGCTGCTTGAAGAGGTTGAGAAGTTGGTGGATTGAGTTACTAATGGGTTAACGTAGCGAGAAGATGAATTTAAATCAAGATTGCCAGATGCCATTTCATAGGACCGCTCCTTCTTTTGTGCATCGCCCAAAAAAGAAGCAAAAAAGTCCAGGCTTACGAAAGCTTCTCTAAATTTATCATTCGGTGGCTAAATTTTAGGAGCTCGCGGGCAAGCCCTTCTCGCGAGCTTAATCCGTTTCGCTCAAACCTGCCTACCGGCAGGCAGGCAGCCTAAATTTTTAACGCCACTCTCATTTCAAATTTTACGATAAACTTTTGTAGGCCGGAAAAAACCTTCAAATAATATATTGACTCGAATCGATGAGTCTCCTACGTCATTACCTCACGCTAATAAAAAATTTTTATTGAGGTCTCAGGATGACGGTGGCGAGAAAAGCAAGGAACCAAAAAACATTCGTGCATTCGCGGCTAAAAAAAAGAATCAAGAGACAAGAGTTAGGAGTTAGGAGAAAAAAATCCGTGAGGGTAACACGTCCAGACTTTCCACTTGAACTCTCTCCTCTCTCCTCTCTCCACACCCTACAACCCTACAACTGATAACCTATAACCGAAAACTTTTCCACGTTCAGACTTTCCACTCTCCACACTTAACCCCCAAACTCTACTCCG
>DATHWA010000282.1:0-3939 GCA_035461025.1 Gillisia sp.
TTGAATACAGTTCTAATAAAATTTCAGATGTGAAACTGGCCGAGGCCACCAGGGATATAGATCTTATCATTGGAGGTCATACCCATACCTTCCTTGAAAAACCGGAGGTGCGGACCAACACGGCCGGAAAACAGGTGCTTATCAATCAGGTTGGATGTTATGGGCTTTATTTGGGCAGGATAGATTTTTATTTGGATACGGAGAGTAATGTATCTTCGAATGGGGTGAGTATTTCGGTTTAGGCTTAGAATCTTTCCACATAAACTACCTAATGTAGAATTTTGACGTATAGTATTTATTTATCTTGTCCCATAGGGACTATCTATCGGTAGAAAAAAATTATCCAGAAAGCTATCTGTGCCGTAGGTACAAAATATAAATTGGAGATCTTATATTCCGTACCTAAAGGCACGGTTTTTTTTCCATTTGGATTCTACCCATATATAGTCCCTAATGGGACAAGGCCACAACTAAACGTCAATGGTAGTGTTTTTATGCCGCAGTGATAGTGGAGGAAAAAATGGATCGAGACCCTACGTTTGCTAATGAACTATTGAAAGTAAAAGTAAGTAGAGAGGATGTAACTTCCGCACATGATAAGAATAGCGAGAATACTTTTTACTCCGCTTGAACCCTTCCGTCTTGGTTGGCAGATAATCTGGTTTCTATAGACTTTTCCTGGTAGCCAATCAATCCACCTTCCCTTGAAAAAAGGGAAGGAGCCTTTTGAAATGCTAAATAATATTGACCTCGTGTTATCGCATTGGAAACTAAAAAGAGGTCAAACTATTATACAGGGTAATTCAAAAATTTATTAGAATTTTTGACTCCATAGCACTTTTCGATACATTTTTTTCTTCCCTATCGGTCAGTAAAAAACACTCAAAGTGACGGCTTTGGAATTTGGTGCTTGGAATTTGGAATTTGGTGCTTGGATTTTTTCAATCCCTCACCTACTCCAACATCTTTAAAAACTCATCTTCACTCAATATTTTAGTCCCAAGTTGTTCCGCCTTTGCCAGTTTGCTGGGGCCCATGTTCTCCCCGGCCACCAGGTAGTTGGTTTTGGAAGATATTGATCCGGAAACCTTTCCGCCGTTGTCTTCTATGAGTTTCTTAAGTTCGTTTCTGGAAACGTTGTGAAATACTCCTGAGATCACAAAGGTGTTTCCGTTAAGGATATCTGTATGATGTGCAAACTGCTCTGCGGCCAGTTCCAATTGAACCCCGGCTTCTTTTAGACGCTGCACCAATATCCTGTTCTCCTCCACATCAAAAAAAGCAGTTACGCTTTGGGCGATACGCTCTCCAATCTCATCTATATTCACCAGCTCCTCATTTGTAGCCTGAGACAATGCGGCAATACTTTTAAAATGTCTTGCGAGTTTCTTAGCCACAGTCTCTCCCACATAGCGAATTCCCAGGGCAAACAACACCCTTTCAAAGGGAATTTCCCGGGACCTGGCTATTCCCTGGATAAGATTATCAGCCGATTTTTCTGCCATTCGCTCCAACGGGAGCACCTGCTCTTTTGTGAGTTGGTAGAGGTCGGCATAATTTTCAATGAGACCTTCCTTTACAAGTAGCGCCACGGTTTCCCCTCCCAGGCCTTCAATATCCATAGCCTTTCGGGATATATAGTGCTGGATGCGGCCAATGATCTGTGGTGGGCAGCCGCTAAGATTCGGACAATAATGCTGGGCCTCCCCATCATTTCTTACCAGCGCTGTTTCACATTCGGGGCATTGTGTGATGTATTGTGTAGGTTGGGAATCCGGATCTCTTTTAGTAAAATCTACTCCCACTATCTTCGGGATGATCTCCCCTCCTTTTTCAACAAAGACCGTATCGCCCTCCCTAATATCCAGTTTTTCAATTTGATCTGCGTTATGTAGAGAAGCCCTTTTCACAACTGTACCCGCAAGCTGCACCGGTTTTAGGTTCGCAACCGGGGTAATTGCCCCGGTACGTCCTACCTGATAAGTTATCTTTTTAAGAATGGTTGCTTCCTGCTCTGCCTTGAATTTATATGCAATGGCCCAACGCGGAGATTTAGCCGTAAACCCGAGCTCCTCCTGCTGCCGGAAGTCGTTTACCTTTACCACTACCCCGTCTATTTCATAAGGCAGGTCGTGACGATGCTGCTCCCAGTAATTCACATAAGCAAGGACCTCATCTACAGACGCTGTTAGTTTGGCCTCTTTTGGTACTTTAAAGCCCCAGCTCCTTGCTTTCTCAAGACTCTCATATTGGCTTTTTAACCCTAATTTCTCTCCCACAATATTATACAAAAGACAATCCAGCGGCCTTTTGGCAACCTCTGCGCTATCCTGCAATTTCAAACTTCCCGAAGCGGTATTACGCGGATTTGCATACGGCTCCTCTCCTGCTTCTACCTTTTCAGCATTAAGCTTCGCAAAGCCCTCGTAAGGCAAAACGATTTCTCCCCGAATATCAAATCTTTCAGGGAAATCCCCTTTTAAATGAAGCGGAACAGAGAGAATGGTTTTCACATTATTCGTAACGTCATCACCCTGCACTCCATCCCCACGGGTAACAGCCCTTTGCAAAATCCCTTTTTCATAAGTCAGACTAATGGAAGCCCCATCATATTTTAATTCACAAACAAATTCAACTTCCCCGTCTGCCAGTTTTTTAACCCGTTTTTCCCAGTCTTCCAGCTCTTCCTTGGAATAGGAATTGGAAAGCGAATACATAGGATGATCGTGAAAAACCGTTTCAAAACTCTTGGTGACTGCCCCTCCCACTCTTTGTGTTGGAGAATTGGGATCAAAGTATTCCGGATGCTGGTCCTCCAGCTCCTGGAGTTCCTTTAATTTAAGGTCAAAATCCAGATCGCTTATAATAGGTTTATCAAGTACGTAATAATTATAATTGTGGTCATCCAGCTCCCTGCGAAGGGTGAGAATTTTATCTTTAATATCCATTAGAGGTATCGTTATTATCTATAGATTTTATTAAGAATTGAGGTCGTAAAGTTGGTCTTCTTCAAATTTAAGGGCGCAGATTTCTTTCCCGTGAGAGAACCAGATGGAAAAGGGAGAGGCATAGGCTTTGTCTTTGGTAGGGAACCATTCTTTAAGCTCCTTGTTGATCGTGATTAACAAACCCTTATCATCACCAATAGCACAGAATTTTTCAAAATTTCCATCAAAAACCTCCAGCCCGCAATTCTTCTGTAAAAAATCAAATTTTAACTTGATATCGCTTGTGGCCAGTCCTACTTCTGCAACCCCAAGCAAACTCTTATCAGAAAAAATAGGAGTTGCTGCTTCATTAAATCTCCGGCGGGAAATGAATTCCATGATATTTTCATCCTTATCATAGAAATAAACCGATTTTGCATCCCAGCCACTGAAATCTATGATCTCTTCGTTATTGTTTTTTAAAACAGGTATCCTTTCCTTAACCCATCTTAGAGCTTCCTCCTCCTGCCTGTCCGGGATGTGAATTGCGATATGATAAGGCGTTGCCCCTTTATACTGACTGAATTTGATTTGAGTATATCCAACTGTCATCTCGAAAGATTCCCCGTCATAATTGATGGTCTTTAATTCCAGCAGGTCCCTGTAAAATTTTAACTGCTCCGCTACATTTGCACTTCTTATCTCCAGCCTTTCAATTTTCATGCTTCAGTTTCATTATGTTTGATTCTTATTCATCCATTTTGGCACCGGCATTGGTTCAAAAATTTCCATTTTTTCAAGTAGCTCCTCAATGGTATTTCCAACCAGGACCAGGTTCATATTTTCTCTTCGCAGAAGTCCGCAAGAAACCATTTTATCCATTAATTTCAATAGATCATCATAATATCCATTACTGTTAAGGATCCCAATTGGTTTTCTATGGAGTCCCAGCTGGCCCCAGGTGAGGATCTCAAAAAGCTCCTCTAAAGTTCCAAAGCCACCCGGCAGTGCT
>DATHWA010000283.1:0-4693 GCA_035461025.1 Gillisia sp.
AGGAAACTCCGAACGCCCGGTCCGGTTCGCGGTAGTGGTGGATGCTGTGGTGATGCCAGAGGATCTTCAGGAAATTCTTTGGGACGCGGAAGGCGTGAACGGAATAATGAACAGATAAGTAAGCTGTATATCCCATAAGAAAGCCGGCCAGGAACCCAAAGGCAAAATCTCCCATAATTCCACGATAGATCACAAAAAATATGGTCGCGATTATGAGACTGCGGATAGGCGGCATGGCGAGCCTCGATTTATCTTTGGGAAAATGATGATGCACCCCGTGCATTGTGTACACAAATTTCTCGCGCCTTGGGGAGGTAACCGGTAAATGGTATAAATACCGGTGCATGAGGTATTCTACAAGTGTAAAAAAGAAAAATCCCGCACCAAAAAGCAGTACCATCACCGGTACCTCAAACCCTTTTTCCACAATCCCGTAATAAATAAGGATTGCTGAGATCACAGAAAAAATGATGAGGGGGAGGGAAATATGCGTTCTGGTCAATCTCTCCAAAAAAGGATTCTTCATTAAGGTTGCAGAGCCTTTGTGGTTAGGTCTGGTCTTTGAAGTATCCATATCGCAAAAGTGTTTTAGAACAACCCGTGCAACTCGGCATCTATCTTTGTTATGATATTTCCAAGGTGTTCCGGATTATCCACAAAATTAATATCATCTACATCTACTACGAGCAGGTTCCCCTTATCATATCCGTGGACCCAGGCTTCGTAACGTTCGTTTAGTCTACTAAGATAATCAATGGAAATTGAATTTTCATATTCCCGACCTCTTTTATGTATCTGGGAAACAAGATTTGGAATGCTGCTGCGCAAATAGATTAAAAGGTCCGGTCCCTGCACCACGCTTTCCATAAGATCAAAAAGCGATCTGTAATTCTCAAAATCCCGATTAGGCATCAACCCCATCGCATGCAGGTTGGGAGCAAAAATATGTGCATCCTCATAGATCGTACGATCCTGAATTATATTCTTCCCGCTCTCCCGAATTTGAAGGATTTGGCGGAATCTACTATTCAAAAAGTAAATTTGCAGATTGAAGGACCAGCGTTCCATTTTATTATAAAAATCTTCGAGGTAAGGATTTTCGAGAACGTCCTCATATTGGGGTTCCCATTTGTAATGTTTGGCCAGTAATTTTGTGAGGGTGGTCTTACCCGCCCCTATATTGCCTGCAATTGCTACGTGCATAATGTATTGTTTTCCGGAGGTTAGATTTGAAGCTGATGAAATTAATTGAAAGGTGGTAAAGATACAAGTTTTCGGGTAAAAATGATTGGGTGGGGGTTGGTTAGTTCTATAGTCTTGTGTTGGATAATTCGTGATACCGAGAATAATTGATTACGCGGATTTTAGCGGATTACGCGGAAGGGTCCTACGGAGTTTATTGTTTGTTGTTTGGGGTTTGGGGTTGATTTTTCTGAGCGGGTTGATTTTCGTTTTTTCGAGTTTATTTGTTATTTAACCACAGAGTTACAGGAGGTTTAAACAAAGTTTCACGGAGTTCAACCTCTTCCTGTCATGCTGAACGCAGTGAAGCATCCCTATCCCGGTTGCAGAGGGAAAGTACAGTTGCCTACAAACGGTATCTTTCACCTCAGCCCAAATTCCGTGAATTGGCTTCTCCTCCCGCAGACCATCAAAGGAAACGACCACTATCATCTATCGCCAGAGATTCTTCGTCGGCCGAAAAAGGCCTCCTCAGAATGACAAAATCGTAGGTTCAGAAAAAGAATGAAACTGGGAACAGAAAACGGAGAACAGAAAACAGAAAAAACACCAAACACCAAACAACAAACACCAAACAACAAACAACAAACAAAAAAAACCTCTAACGACTAAAGACTAAAGACTAACGACTACTTTATAAACCCACTCTCCCTCGCATGCTCCTCCGCTTCTACACTGGTATCCACCATCAAAATAGGAGTGCTCGTGAAATTGTCTACTATGCTTTTAATTCGCTGCATTTGGCGTTTGTGTTTTACGCTTAGGAGGTAAATGGCCAGGATCCTATTCGGGAATTGGACGGCCATGTCTGTGTAGATACTGGCGTCGTGCTCTCCGCTGTCCCCAATGAGAATAAAGTTGAGATCGGGGTATGTATTTAGGATGTTGATGATCTCTTTTTGTTTGTGTGGTTTTTCGGGTTTTAGGCTCCGGTCAAACGGGGTCCTGAAATTTCTTAGCAAGATGGGTCCTTTAGGAAACTTGTTGAAATCCAGGAAAAGTTTGATATACTGGTAAAGGTTCCACGGACTGTTACTAACGTAGAATATCGGGTTCTTATTCTTTCCGTTCATTCCCAGATGTAGTTTCTGAAAAAACTCTGGGGCGCCTTTTAGCGGGATGCGCTGATAGGCATTGGTAAGCAGGGAATTCTTCAGCAGCCGAAGTTTCAGAAATGAGGTAACATCTGTCTTCAGTATCGTGTCGTCTACATCGCTTATGATGCCGTATTCCGCTTCTTTTTCAGGAATGAGGAGTTCCCCGATAAAGTGATCGTCTTCAGAAAGAGGGTTGCCATCTTTCCCATCTACACCCCGATAATGCAAATGTGCCTTCACCCAGCCCTCCTCATCGGCTTTTACTGAAAGATCTTCAGGAACGGTTTTATCAAAGAGGAAATAGCCCTCCCTGTTAGTTCTTCCGGTAAGGTTCAATATCCCGGGGATCTCCAGATCCAAAACCGCATTTTTGATCTCAAAAGTGTTGAACTGCCGGAAGGTATTTTTAAGGGTGTGAGAAAAAGACTGGTCTTCCACTATCTTTAGCGGAACGTCATCCAGCGCCCGGCCAAGGACGTAGAGGTGATGAGCGGTTCCATAACTCCTGTACGGAGTGATCAATACATTCTCAATTTTACTGTTCCCTAAAATTCTTTTGATCCTTTTGACCATTAATTATTGGAGGTTTGGTTAGCTAGTTTTCTAAAATACAGGTTTTTTAAGGGGTTTGAGAGATTTTAGGTAAAATTTAAGAGGGGCTGGGAGTCGTTAGTCGCCTGCAGCGTTTGTTGTTTGGTGTTTGTTGTTTGTTGTTTCCCGTTTTTAGTGGAAAGATTAATTCTCGTATTTTCGAGATTATTGGCTTTCTTACCCACGGAGTTTTTAAAGGAGTTTAAAAAGGAGTTTCACGGAGTTTTAGTAATACCCCTGTCTCTTCTCTCTTCTCTCTATTCTTTTCTCTTGTTTCTTGTTTTTTGGTTCTTGGTTCTTTTGGAATTTGGTTTTTGGAATTTGGAATTTAGCCTCACCTATTCATTCAATTTCTCCAACGCCGCCTCCATATCTAGCCCTTTACCAAGTACGCCCGTAAAAAGATCACCCACTTTCTTAATTCGCCTCGGCATTGTCTTTATTGTAAAGTCAGCTAGTTGGAGTCCGCTTTTGACTTCTTCCCATTTTAGGGGTGCAGAGACGGTTGCACCGGGTTTTGGTCTGGCACAGTAAGGAGCTGCCAGGGTTTGGCCGCGCCTGTTCTGAAGGAAATCCAGGTAGATCTTCCCGCCGCGTTTCTTTACATTCCTTTCCATGCTGGTGATCTCCGGAAGCATTTCATTGATGAAATAGCAAAGCAATTTTGTAAAATCGCGGGCTTCGTCATAGGTATAATCGGCACCCAGGGGAAGATAAATATGGATCCCGCTGGAGCCACTGGTCTTGCAATAGCCTTCAATCCCCGCCATATCCAACACCTCCCTCGCAGCCTGCGCCACCACGATCACTTCTTCAAAAGTGTTCTTTTCTGAAGGGTCTATGTCTATCACCGTAAAATCGGGATTTTCCAGATTCTGCACCCGGGAGCTCCAGGGGTTGATTTCGATACAACCCAGGTTGGCCATGTAAAGCAAAGTCGCCTCTTTCTGGCAGAGCATATATTCTATATCTTTTTCTGAAGATTTCGAATGGATCTTAATGGTCTCGATCCAGTCCGGGAGCATTCCTTCATTATCCTTCTGATAAAATCCGGGCTGATTGATCCCGTTAGGATGGCGATGAAGATTCTGAGGGCGGTCGATAAGGTATGGCAGGATCACTTCTGAAATATTCAGGTAATAGTCAATAAGGTCATACTTAGTATACCCGGATTCCGGCCAGTAGACCTTTTCAAGGTTTGTGAAAGGCACCTGAATTCCTCCTATTTCCAAATGCCCGGCTTTGGAAGAAGCGAATCCTGAAGTGGAAGTTTCGGTATTGGAAGAATGTGGTTCATCAACCACCTTCTCCCCGGTAATCTCCGGAGGAGCTTTATCAGTTCGAAGTCCCTTGAAAACCGGATGTCGCAGGCTGCCTGTTTTTGTCATTTCGGTGAATTGCACTTCACAAATTAGCTCCGGTTGCATCCAGGTGGGTTTGCGGCCCTTGAGGTTGATCTTATCCTTAAACGGACTTTCATCTGTTTCCAGAACACTGAATTTCGCCAGCAGTTCCCTTTGATCTTTAGCTGAAAATCCGGAACCTACATTCCCAATATAACTTAGCTTCTCATCTTTGAACATACCCAGTATCAGGGAACCGAAGAGGTTCCCTCCATCAGATTCTGTATAGCCACAAATAATTGCCTCCGTGCTATTCACGGCCTTGATCTTAAGCCATTTTTCACTGCGATATCCGGGAGTGTAAGTGGAATCAGCTTTCTTGGCGATCACCCCTTCCATCCCGGAGTCAATGGCTCGTTT
>DATHWA010000284.1:0-5267 GCA_035461025.1 Gillisia sp.
ACCTCTCCAAACAGTTTTTCAAGAAAACCAGCTCACGGGAATATGTGGCGCTTGTATGGGGGAATATGGCAGAAGATGAGGGAGTAATTGTAGGAAATATTGGCCGTCACCCAAAGAACAGGCTCCAAAACACAGTATATATAGGAGACCAGGAAGACATGGGGAAACCTGCAGTTACTCACTACAAAGTGCTTGAGCGTCTTGGATATGTTACTCTTGTGTCGTGTAAACTCGAAACAGGTCGAACCCACCAGATCCGGGTTCATTTGAAGCATATAGGCCATACGCTTTTCAATGATGAGAGGTATGGAGGTGACAAGATATTAAAGGGAACTACCTTCACAAAATACAAACAGTTTGTTGAAAACTGTTTCAAAATTTTGCCACGACAGGCCTTGCACGCGAAAACTCTTGGATTTATCCATCCCGAAACAAAAGAATGGATGAGCTTTGAAACTCCATTACCGGATGATATGGTACAGTGTGTGGAGAAGTGGCGTAATTATTCAAAAAATCAGAAGGAATATATCGAGGAAGATTAGGTCATACCGTTAATAAAAGTTTGGGCAGTCGCTCATTTTAATAAATTGGGTTCACCAAAGATCTTTTACACATCCATAGACGGGATCAATGATCATATCAGGAACAAATAGTAATTTGCTATGGGAACTTCATTGCTGTAATGTATTTTTGTAATAGTAATCAAGTACCAAGATTAAGATATGAAGATCGTTATTTCCCCCGCAAAAAGTTTAAATTATGAGAGTGAGCTGCCCACGACCCGTGGAACTCAACCGGCTTTTCTCGAAACTACAGCAAAAATAAACAGAAAACTTTCAAGGCTTTCCAAAGCAGAGATCGCAGAGCTTATGGATATAAGTCCAAAGCTGGCAGATCTAAATTTTCAACGCTATAAGGAATTTGAAGAAGAGCACACAAAAAGTAATTCCCGTCCCGCAATTTATGCATTTGACGGGGATGTTTACAGCGGCCTTGATGCTTACACTCTGCCGGTTGAAAAACTTGACCAACTGCAGGACAGTCTGAGAATTCTTTCGGGAATGTACGGTATTCTGCGGCCATTAGATCTTATTCAACCTTACCGGCTGGAAATGGGAACCTCTATTGGAATAGACAGAAAGAATGATCTTTATGGGGTTTGGAAAGACAAAGTCACAACTTATCTTAATAAGGAACTGGAAGACGGAGAACTATTTATCAACCTGGCCAGTAATGAATATTTTAAAGCAGTAGATAAGAAGAAGCTTAAGGTGCCAATTATTACACCTGTCTTTAAAGACTATAAGAATGGACAGTTAAAGATCATTAGCTTCTTTGCAAAAAAAGCAAGAGGTTCAATGGTAAGGTATATTCTTGATAAGAACGTGGAAACGATAAAAGGACTTAAAGGTTTTAATTATATGGATTACCGGTATAGCGAGGAGGAATCTAAAAAAGAAAACGAGTTGGTATTTACCCGTTAGTGAATTCAACTTATAGTTAAAATAAAAAAGCCGCCCCAGGGGTGGCTTTTTTATTTTAACTATTTATTAACCCCATCCTCCTGCAGTTGTTTCGGGTATGAGGGATTTATTTAATAACTTTCAAAAATTAAGATTTAATTAAATAATATCAGGTAATGAAAATAAAGAAAGTTTTAGTCGCAAACAGAGGGGAAATAGCAATAAGAATATTCAGGGCCTGTACTGAAATTGGACTTAAAACGGTGGGTATTTATACTTTCGAAGATCGTTATTCATTACATAGATATAAAGCAGATGAATCTTACCAGGTGGGTGAGGATACTGATCCTCTAAAACCTTATTTGAATATAAAAGCTATCATTCAGGTTGCACTTAAGAATGATGTAGATGCCATTCATCCCGGGTACGGTTTCTTGTCTGAAAATGCCGAATTCGCCCGCCAATGTGAAGAAAACGGTATAATTTTCATTGGCCCAAAGGTTGAGGTATTAAAATCGCTGGGTGATAAGGTGCGCGCCAAGGAAGTCGCCGTACAAAACGAGGTTCCCATTATCCAAAGTAATGATAAGGAACTGGATTCAGTCGATATTGCTCTTGAAGAGGCTGAAAGAATAGGTTATCCTGTAATGCTTAAGGCCGCCAGTGGGGGCGGAGGACGTGGTATGAGAGTGATACGGGATGAAGATCAATTGAAATCTGCCTTCCCTGAATCCAAACGGGAAGCAGGAAATGCCTTTGGAGATGATACCGTATTCATTGAAAAATTTGTAGAAAATCCAAAGCATATTGAAATACAGATCGTGGCCGATAATCACGGGAATATGGTTCATCTGTTTGAACGTGACTGTTCTGTCCAGCGCCGTTACCAGAAAGTTATAGAATTTGCGCCTTCTCTTGGACTGGACCAGGATACCAAGGAAAAACTATACGATTATGCCCTGCGTATTTGCAAGGCCGTAAATTATAACAATATAGGGACGGTAGAATTTCTGGTGGAGAACGGACAAATCTTTTTTATTGAGGTGAATCCCAGGATACAGGTAGAACACACCGTAACAGAGATCATTACCAATATAGATCTTGTAAAAACCCAAATATTTATTGCAGGCGGCTATAAGCTAAGTGATGAACAAATAAAAATTGATAGCCAGGAATCCCTTAAGATAAACGGGTTTGCCCTTCAATGCCGGATAACTACAGAAGACCCTACAAATGATTTTAAACCGGATTATGGCACAATTACCACCTATAGGAGCGCCTCCGGATTTGGGATAAGACTGGATGGAGGTAGTGTATATCAGGGTGTAAAAATATCTCCGTTTTTTGATTCAATGTTAGTTAAAGTATCTGCCAGCAGCAGGACTCTTGATGGAGCCTGCAGGAAAATGAGAAGGGCCCTGGCAGAATTTAGA
This sequence comes from Gillisia sp., assembly GCA_035461025.1. Classification (GTDB taxonomy): domain Bacteria; phylum Bacteroidota; class Bacteroidia; order Flavobacteriales; family Flavobacteriaceae; genus Gillisia. Next base: position 2,897 of record DATHWA010000284.1, read on the forward strand.
GTAAGAGGGGTGATGACCAATATGGCCTTCCTCGATAATATTCTTAAGCACCCAACCTTTCGCGAAGGAAAGGTCACTGTGAATTTTATAAAAGATAATCCGGAACTTTTTGTAATAAGGGAAACAAGGAACAGGGCCACCAAAATGGTACAATTCCTTGGAGATATAACGGTGAATGGTAATCCGGATGTAAAGAATATAGACCCTAATAAAAAATTTCTTTCTCCTAAAGTTCCCAAATTTGATGAGTACGGCGAATATCCAAAAGGAACAAAGGACTTGCTAACTGAATATGGGCCCGAAAAATTTGCGCGCTGGTTGAGACATCAGGGTAAGGTGCAATTTACAGATACCACTTTTCGAGATGCTCACCAGAGTTTACTTGCCACCAGGATGCGAACTTATGATATGATGAAGGTGGCTGAAGGTTTTGCTAAAAACCACCCGGAGACCTTCAGTATGGAAGTTTGGGGAGGCGCTACTTTTGATGTAGCACTAAGATTCCTAAAGGAAAACCCCTGGGAACGCCTGCAAATGCTTCGCAAAGCTATGCCTAATGTGTTGCTGCAAATGCTTCTTAGAGGATCCAATGGGGTAGGGTATACCGCTTATCCTGATAATCTTATAGAAAGATTTGTAAATGAAGCCTGGGAAAATGGGGTGGATGTTTTCAGGATCTTTGATTCTCTAAACTGGATGCAGTCTATTGAACCATGTATCAAATATGTGAGAAATAATACAAATGGTCTTGCAGAGGCTGCTATGTGTTATACCGGGGATATTCTGCAGCCTAAAAGCACTAAGTACAGTCTTGAATATTATGTGGAGTTAGGGAAACAAATGGAAGATGCCGGGGCTCATATCCTGGGTATAAAAGATATGGCAGGGATCTTAAAACCCTATGCTGCAGAGGAACTTATAGGTGCCCTTAAATCCCGTATAAATATTCCTATCCATTTACATACCCACGATACATCTTCTATCCAGGCGGCAACTTATTTAAAGGCTGTTGAGGCCGGGGTTGATGTAATAGATGTCGCCCTGGGTGGTCTTTCTGGACTTACTTCTCAACCTAATTTTAATTCTATAGTGGAGATGTTGGCTTCTGAAGATCGTATCCCGGATATCAATATCGAAAAACTCAATGAATATTCTCATTATTGGGAAGCCGTAAGGAGTTATTACTATCCATTTGAAAGTGGTCTCAAAGCGGGGTCGGCAGATGTTTACAAAAATGAGATTCCGGGTGGGCAATATTCCAACCTAAAACCACAGGCAGAATCTTTAGGCCTGGCAGATAGATTTTATGAGATCACCCAAATGTATGAGAAGGTAAATGATCTTTTTGGGGATATCATTAAAGTTACTCCTAGTTCAAAAGTAGTGGGTGATATGGCGCAATACCTGGTAAGTAACAACCTTACTATAGATGATGTTCTGGAAAAAGGGGAGACGCTTTCTTTCCCACAATCGGTTAAAAGTTTCTTTAAGGGAGATCTTGGTCAGCCGGTGGGGGGCTTTCCGGAAAAGATACAAAAGATTGTTCTAAAGGATGAGGAGCCTTATACTGAAAGACCCAATGCACATTTGGAACCTATAGATTTCGACAAGGAGTTCGAGGAGTTCGCAGGGAATTTTAAGGAAGGAATGGGAAGAAAACTTGATATAACAGATTTTCTCTCTTATAAGTTATATCCAAAGGTATATACAGATGCTTATAATCACCATAAGGAGTTCGGTAATATTATTACAATTCCAACAAAGAATTTCTTCTATGGAATGAAACCCGGGGAAGAGATCATTGTGGAAATGGATAAAGGAAAGACCCTTCTCATTGAGCTTATGTCTATTGGAGAAGCCAATGACGATGGGCTGGTAGACGTATTCTTCAAAGTGAACGGACAAACCCGTGCGGTGAAGATCAAAGACAGATCGGTTAAAGTTGAAAAGGTAAGCCACGAGAAGGTTGATAAAAGCAATCCAAAAGAAGTGGGCGCTCCTTTACAGGGATCACTGGCATCTGTACTGGTAAAACCCGGGCAAAATGTGAATAAGAATGAACCTTTATTTATAATTGAAGACATGAAGATGGAGACCACCATCACTTCCAACGAAGCGGGAGAAATAGAAAAAGTGGTTTTGAAAGCCGGGGAAATGGTCTTTGCAGATGACCTGGTAGTGGTTTTGAAGTAAATGACTTTTGCAAACCTATGAGTAAAGATAAAGCCATGGATTTATTTCATCATCAACATCCGTACAGGCCATTTATACCGGAGAATGCCACAAAGTTGATAGTTGGCACTCTTCCCCCTCCCCGTTTTACTACGGGTGACCTCAAAGAAGGTGATGTAGATTTTTGTTATGGTAGCAG
>DATHWA010000285.1:0-17618 GCA_035461025.1 Gillisia sp.
CAAACTGTAGAGGCCTATAAGTATGTTGAATCTGGACAAAAGACCGGGAATGTTGAAATAAAAATAGCAGAATGAGAATTACAAAAACACCAGCCACTAACAGCATTTAAACTCAAGCAGGGCTTTATTGCATCTATGAAAGTGAGGTGATTAATCCAGGCTCTGTGCTTCTAATGAAGTTTAGCGCTAAAAATCTCTGCCTGCGTATTGCTGCAAAACATTTTGTGTCTGAGATAAAAAAAACTGTATGCTAAATTTCGATTTTAAAGAAAACTACATTTTAGAAGATGATTTTGTAAAATTGAGTCCTCTAAAAATTGAACACGTCGAAGATTTAATTCCAATAGCAACCGAAACTGACATTTGGAAATACTCTTTCGAAAAAGGAAACGGAATTGAAAATTTGACTAAATATATTCAATCGACTATTGACAAACGAAAAGCGGAAAAAGAGTATCCATTTGTCGTTTTTGACAAAATAAAAAATCAATATGCAGGGAGTACAAGATACTGCGAAATAGTTCCGGGTTTAAAAGCTATTCGATTAGGATATACCTGGTACGGAAAAGAATTCCGGGGAACAGGATTAAACAAGCATTGTAAATATCTAATGTTTGAATTCGCTTTTGAGAAAATGGGAGCTGAAAGAATTGGACTTGCAGCTTATATAGAGAATAAAATAAGTATTGCGGCAATGGAAAGTGTTGGATGTAAAAAAGAAGGAATTCTACGTGGCATTTTTCCAGCAACTAATGGGATTGGAGGAACGGACGCAGTTTTATTGAGCATTCTGAAAAATGAATGGCACGATAATGTAAAATCTGAACTGAAAAACAAATTGAATAAAAAGCCTAATCACAACATATAAAAAAATATAAATGTAGCTGTTCCAATGGACATTACAGAAGTTGAGAGTAAAACAGATAATTGCAATTTCGGTTTGAAAAAAGGGGAGTATGAAATTGTAGTAATAAATGGAAAAGAGTCATTTAAATTCGAACGCGAAGTAAAATAACCCTTTGCATATAGCGCCATATTAATTGTTTCAAGCGAAAAGTTATTTTTAGTAATTTAAGGCACCTTTAAAAACAGGATCTTATGAAATACATTTTTTTTATTGCTGCATTCATTTTGAGTCTTCCATGTGTTGTGGCACAAGAAGTTATGACCCCTGAAAAATTATGGGAACTGGGAAGAGTTTCCGGATTGGGGATTTCAAATGATGGTACTTCAGTAGTCTACAGGGTAACAACGCCATCAATATCTGAAAATACCTTCAGCAGTAAATACTATATCGTTAGCTTACAGGGTGGCGATCCCAGCGAAGTTGAAAACCATTCAGACTTATATAAAAACAAAAACCTGTCGCCTGACGGGAAGTATCTCTTATATCATGAGGAAGTGAAGGTGCAAAAGGTACTTGGAAAAGATCATTATCCTGAAATGGAAAATTCTGAAGTATTGATTTATGATGCCCTGGATTATCGGCATTGGGATACTTACAATGAAGGAAAGTTCAATCATGTTTTTTACAGGGAAAACACGGATGGTGCTGAAGGTATTGATATCATGAAAGATGAACCTCATCATTCTCCCCAGAAACCTTTTGGCGGAGATGAAGATTATATCTGGTCTCCGGACGGAAAAACGATCTTATATGTAAGCAAGAAGTTGACCGGGACTGAATATGCGAACAGTACCAATACTGATATTTATGAATATGACTTAAGTTCTAAACGAACCAGGAATTTAACCGAAGATAACCCCGGGTATGATAAATACCCCTCTTTTTCTTCAAAAGGAGATCTTGCATGGTTGCAGATGAAGCGCGATGGATTTGAATCTGATAAAAGCGATATAATCGTAAAGCAAAATGGAGTGGATCAAAATCTTACTGCAGACTGGGATGGGACAGTAAATTCCTTTAAATGGAGCCCGGACGGTTCAAAAATATATTTTCTGGCACCGGTTGGCGGGACAGTACAATTAATGGAAGTGAATTTCCCCGGAAATTCAAAGACTACAGCTACAGTTAAAGAAGTGGCAAAAGGTGATTTTGATATCACAGGCATAGTAGGTTTTTCCGAAAACAAGATCATCCTTACCCGTACTGATTTTAACCACGCTGCAGAAATTTATTCATTGGATCTAAACAACAAAAACTGGAACCAGATCACCAACGTAAACGGTTCCATCTATAATAACATTTCTAAAAGTGAGGTTGAAAAAAGATGGATTACCACCACTGATGGAAAAGAAATGCTGGTTTATGTAATTTTTCCACCAAATTTTGATGCGTCAAAAAAATATCCCACACTTCTATATTTACAAGGTGGTCCACAAGGTGCTTTGAGTCAGTTTTATTCTTTTCGATGGAATTTTCAGGTAATGGCTGCCCAGGGGTATATTGTGGTAGCACCCAATCGTCGCGGGATGCCCGGACATGGGGTTGCATGGAATGAAGACATTAGCAAAGACTGGGGAGGACAGGCAATGGACGATTACCTTTCAGCTATAGACGCGTTAAGTGAGGAGCCTTATGTAGATAACTCACGAATAGGAGCGGTAGGTGCCAGTTTTGGAGGTTACTCTGCTTTTTATCTTGCAGGCATACACGAGAACAGGTTTAAGACTTTTATTTCCCACGCGGGGCTTTTCAATTTGCAAAGTATGTATGGCACTACTGAAGAACTTTTCTTTGTGAACTGGGATATTGGCGGTTCTTTCTGGGATACTGAAAACAAAGCAGCCCAGAATTCATACGCGTCTTTTAATCCTATCAACAATGTATCTAAGTGGGACACCCCAATGCTCATCATACAGGGTGAAAAAGATTTTCGGGTTCCTGTAGGGCAAAGCCAGGAAGCATTCCAGGTGTTACAGCAAAAGGGGATCAAAAGCAGGTTTATACTATTCCCTGATGAAAATCACTGGATCTTAAAACCACAGAATGCAATGGTGTGGCAGAAGGAATTTTTCAGGTGGTTGGAGGAAACGCTGTAACAAATAATGGAAGCCAACCTTCTCACGCAAGTCTTTTTACCACTCGCCCTTTTTATCATTATGCTGGGAATGGGATTAACCCTTAAGCCGGCAGATTTCAGGAATGTGGTCCTCTTTCCGAAAGCAGTGGGAGTGGGACTGGTATTAAAGCTTCTTTTTATTCCTGCACTTACATTTGGGATGTTATACTTAATCCCTTTACAACCGGAGCTGGCAGTAGGATTCGTCTTATTGGCGGCCTGTCCCGGGGGTGCAACAACTAATCTTGTTACCCATCTTGCAAAGGGCGATGTGGCACTTTCTATCACATTGACCGCCATTGCAAGTGTGATCACCGTTTTTACCATTCCCATTTTGGTTGATATGGGAATGTTGCAATTTATGGGGGAAGGGCAAATGATAGAACTTCCGTTTTTTAAGACGATTATTCAAATTCTTATTATTACCATCCTTCCGGTGGGTATAGGTATGTTCCTCTACAAAAGAGCGCCGCGCCTGTCCCATAAGGCAGAAAAGCCGGTGAAAATTCTTTCAGCTATATTTTTGGTTTTAATTATAGCTGCAGTACTTATAAAAGAACGTGCTAATCTGGCCGAGTTCTTTATCAAAGCGGGCCCTTTATCTTTATTGCTGAATTTATTGGGGATGCTCTCCGGCTATTACATTACCAAAGCCATCACGAAGAATAAAGCCCAGTCACTTGCCGTGGGCATTGAGGTTGGAATTGTAAACGGCACCCTGGGTATTGCCATAGCAGCGGGAATTTTAGAAAATTCTGTGATGACCATTCCGTCTGCGATCTATAGTATCATTATGTTTCCCGGTGCTATGTTGCTGGTTTACTTAGGCCATAAAAAAGATTAAGTTCCTAAACTAAAACCTTATTAAATTCTGCACTACCCCATTATTGAAAATAATATAGTTGCCTCTTAATTGATCGGCTATCAAACAGTAAAATACTCATCTTCAGTTTAAATATTGAGAATAAAAAAGATGTTTACCAGAAAGCAGTAAACGTCTTTTTTATAATAGCATTTATATAAAATATTAAGGAGCCGGATAGACGTAATTTGCTTCAAAACTCAACGGAATTCCCAGCCACCAGTATACCAATAAGAATATGGTCCAGGCAATCATAAATATAACCGAGAAGGGTAACATCATAGAGATTAGGGTTCCAATTCCCATCCCCTTAACATAGCGCTGACCAAACACCACCACCAGCGGGAAATAGGGTAATAACGGAGTAATAATATTGGAAACAGAATCCCCTACCCTATAGGCGGCTTGAGTAAGATCCGGGGAAATGCCCAGCTGCATTAACATAGGAACAAAAATGGGTGCAATAAGCGCCCATTTTGCTGAAGCAGAGCCTACCATTAAATTCACAAATGCACTTAATATCACAATCCCAACAATTGTAACCTGCCCAGGTAAATCCAGCGCCTGGAGGAAGTTGGCTCCTTTAATGGCTATTAAAAGCCCTATATTGGAACGTGAAAAAGCGTCTATAAAAAGTGCTACAAAAAAGGCCATTACAATGTAGTAACCCATGCTTTCCATGGATTTTGTCATACTCTTGATCAAATCCCCGGAGGATTTATATCTGCCGGATACAAAACCAAAAACAAGACCGGGAATTAACAACAGGATAAAGATAAGGGGTACAATGGCGCGCATTAAAGGCGCGTGAAACGAAGTGAGGGATTGAACTTCAGGATCTACCATCCCCGGGCCTCTAAGGGCCGAGTCTTCCGGATATGCCCACAAAAACAAACCTACAAGACCCAGTACCATCGCCAGGAATCCCATCCAGAAGGCTTTACTTTCCCTGGAGGTGACTTTTTCCATTTTAGGCATTTGATCTTCATCCCCATCCACTTTTACTTTTGAAAGCCTTGGTTCCACTATTTTATCTGTGACCCACCAGCCAACAAGTACGATCAACAAAGTGGATGCAGAGGTAAAATACCAGTTGTTTAAAGGGTTTAAATTAATATCGGGGTCCAGGATCCTGGCAGCCTCCAGCGTGAAGCTCATGATGAGCGGATCTATTGCCGAAGGGATGAAATTGGCTGAAAATCCTCCGGAGACCCCGGCAAAAGCTGCTGCTATCCCCGCCAGGGGATGCCTTCCCGCAGCATAGAAGATAACCCCTCCCAGCGGGATCACAAGCACATAACCGGCATCTGCAGCTGTATGGCTCACGATGGCTATTAAAATAAGCATTGGAGTTAGCAACTGCTTTGGGGTGAAATTGAGAAGTTTTTTAAGTCCGGCATCAATCCATCCGGAGTGTTCTGCCACCCCAACTCCAAGCATCGCGACCAGTACAATTCCAAGAGGCGCGAAAAGCACGAAGGTATTAACCATATTCGCAAGAAATTCGGCCAATTGGGTTCCGGTAAGAAGATTTTGTACATTCAAACTATTACCGGTCATGGGGTGCACTTCTCCAAAATCAAACGGAGACAGAATTGCCGATAAAACCCATACGAAGATGAGTAAATAGAAAAATAAAATTGCAGGATCGGGTAACTTATTCCCCAATTTTTCAACTAAATCAAGGGCTTTGTTTACAAAGCCTTTTTTGGGTGAAGTGACTGCTTCTTCCATATTTAATTAGGTAGATTGTTAATGAAGTGCTAAAATAGTAATTAATTCAAAAAATAACAGCCAATCTTCTTTCTCAGCTTATAGAACTTATTGAAATGTGGTTATATATCAAAAGTATTCCAAATAAGATCTTCAATAGTTAAGAATTCAGGTAAGTGTTAAATGTATGATGGAAGGAGAAAATGGTCAGGAAGTTGCGCCAGTCTATAATTTTCATCATTTTTTTCAGCTTCAATTAAAGCTTCTAAGGTTATTATGAAGGAAAAAATTGAAGCTCCAGAACCAAAATAAGAACCTTCCGCACATCTCAAATTTATATTGGCCCGCCAGATTCCCGGGTTGTTCAATTTTTGTGAGATCAAAATTACATCTCTTTTGCCAACAATCTCATTTGTAGTTACTTACTGCATAATTTTCACTAAAAATTCCTGCTCTTTTGCTATATTTGATATAAGGAATTCGGCAGATTTTTATGAAATTCTATCATAGCTAAAACTTTGACACCTATGCCTTAATAATCAAGGTCAATTTATAATATAATTTATTTTATAATTCCATTTTCCAATGAAATAAACCTTTAAAATCCTTCAAAATGAAAACAAACATTTTAATTACAATTCTTGCCACAATACTTGTAACAGGATGTCAACCCAAGGAGCAGGATAAAACAGATAGACCTGTGGACCTTGAATCTGTAAACGATAGTATTTCACTGGTTATGGACAATTACTATAAGGCATTTAATTCGAAAAACCTTGAAACTTATTCAACCTTGTTGGCAGATGACGGATTGTTCTGTGGAACTGATCCAGGGGAGTTTTGGAATAAAAAGGAAGTCGTAGATTTAATGAAACAACAATTTGCTGATACTTCTTTTAATTGGCAAATCACATCTGATAGACAGGAAATAAAGGTCTCATCAGATGGAAATTCGGCAATAGTCGTGAATCAATTCCTAATTACTGAAATTAGCCCAAAAATCCCGATGCGCGAAATAACGCATCTAACTAATACCGATAATAGATGGCTCATTAGTTTTACTTGTTATAATTTCATTACTGCGAATGAAAATGTAGAAAATTTGAACACAGTTCTACAATGAAATATTTAGGTAAGGTTTATTTAATTAAGCGTGGATAAATAAAAGACCCATTCTTCAGCGAAGTTCAACAATCGAGAAACCGATGATGATGATGACTTAAGTTATATAATTTGAAGAACAGGTTTATGCATAACCCCCGGGTTGTTAAATGCAGAACGCAGCACTCAGCATCCAACCCGGGGTATTATCAATATCTTCATCATAACAAATCGCAAGAAGGCCCTAATTACGGCCGCCGCCTCTTCCCTGTCCGGGCTCAAGACTAATGCTTACCACTGACGGGTTAGCATCTTCCAGCGCGGCACCGAAAGCGACATTTACAACAAAAAGTGTGTGTCGATCAGTTCCGGTGCCAAATGCAAGGCCTGTGGGGAAATCCAATAAACCTCCCTGGGCAATTTGGGTGATAGTGGAGCCGTCCCTGCTTATTCGAACTACACTATTAAGCCAATTAGCGGTCCCGTAAATATTGCCACGTGCATCCAGGGTAATGCCGTCAAGGCCGAAGAGAGCCGGATCGCTTATCACAACAAACGGTTCTCCCGCAGTTCCATCTTTTAAGATTGGAATATAAACCAGTTGACCCTTCTCTGCATTGGACACTAGAACTCCACCTACAGATTTTTGACCCGAGTCGCGAGCGAAGGGCATCTTTTGGCCGGGAACGACCACAATTCCGTTCGCACCTATAGGAATAGGTAGGCCGTAGTCACCCGTACCTTCGAGTGTTTCATCCTGCACCCAGATCTCTGCCTGTCCACTGCCCGTATAACGCCAAATAGCACCCGAAGAGTCCGTCATGTAAACGGTGCCGTTTGGTGAAATCGCTACATCGTTTATAGAGGTAATATTTCCAGATCCCGGGATACGCTCCTTCTCGCCGTCCGGACTAATTATCCAGAAACCGTGAATGTCCTCAAATGGGGAAACAACTCCTGCATAGAGATTACCTTGGGTATCAAACCTAAGGCCAACAACTCCAAATAAGCCGTCGTACAAGGGAAAACTTGCCACGACCTCTACGAAATTGCCTTCGGGGTCCAGTTTCCATATTTCCTGTAGGCGGATCATACTCACATATATGTTACCGAAACGGTCTACAGCAATACTTTCCGGAAACTCACCTTCATAGGGGTCAAAGCTTACTAAGGTTGAGATGTTACCAACCGTGAGGTCTGCAGTATTTAGGATCATCTCCGGAGCATCTAAACTTTCAAGTTTTAAATCTTCCTCTGAACAGGACAAGGTCATTGTAACTACTACCAGCAGCGCCAGGATTACAATTGTCTTTTTACGAATTGATTTTGTTCTCATATTGAAAGGTTTTAAGTAGTTAAGTGCTGACAGGTTAGGTTGTCACATGCCTTCCAAGTTGGTATGAATAATACCTCTTTGCCGGGAGGGAAATTCATGTTGTTATGAAATGTTATAAAGATAAATAGAAACGTTAATAAAATCTATATGGGTTTTATAATTAATACTGATAATCAGCACTTTACATAATATCGGCAAGGTTTTGTTTGTTCGTGATAGTAGTCTTTTTAGGACTTTCCGAACTAACTTGGGTGGAAACAAGTATTTTTTCCAGAAGGAGATAACATTCTTCTTTTATTGTTACTCCTTTCACCGCCAAGAAAGTTATTTCTTTCCGACACCTTTATGAACAATAAGGCACATAATGAGTAGTTTTGCATTTATGAAAGTTCTAATAATCGAAGACGATCCCACTTTAAGTAAAAATATAAGTGAGGCCCTTACTGCGGAGAGCATACATACCGAGTGCGTGTATGACGGCTTGCTGGCCGAAAAAATTCTGAAAAAGAGCGACTTTGATTGTATTGTGATGGATATCAATTTACCCGGAAAAAACGGTTTTGAGGTATGTAAGGATTTTAGAATATATAATTCAACAACCCCGGTTATAATACTTACCGCTTTTGGAGAACTGGAAGATAAAGTACAGGGTTTTGACTGTGGTGCAGATGATTACCTTACAAAACCCTTTTACATGCGGGAACTTATTTTAAGGGTTCACTCACTTATCAAGCGGCATAAACAAAGTAATGCAACTACTGCTGAAAGTGCTATACTGGTTGCAGACGATATCACCCTTGACGACAATAAAAAAAAGGTCTTAAGACAGGGAAAAATAATAAGGCTCACTCCACGTGAATACCAAATCCTGTTCAAATTAATGGAAAAAAATGGTGAAATTGTTTCTAAAACAGAATTGATAAAAGAAATATGGGGAAGTTCATTTGATGCCAATACCAATACCATCGAGGTTTATGTAAATTTTTTGCGGAATAAACTGGATAAGCCATTCTCTAAAAACACCATTAAAACCAAAGTAGGTTTTGGCTATTACCTCGATATAAAATGAAAATAAGGAATAAAATACTTATTTATTTTTCTACCACTGTGACTGCCCTAACGGCAATTTCATTAAGTCTTATTTACATTTTATTTTCAGAATACCGGGAAGAGGAGTTTCAGCAGAATCAAAACGAAAAAATTCATACAACCATAAAACTCATTGAACAGTTTCAGAAAGAAAGTGCAGCTATTTCTTTTTTGATGGACCAGCAGGACATTAATGACTTTTATGATGAAAAACTCCTTATTTATGATTCAAACAAAAAGCAGATTTTTGCCAGTCTGGATAGTTTGGATGTAATTAAGGCAGAAAGTATTCTCAGCAAGCTTTCCCCAACCCAAAGATGGATAGAGACGAAAGAAGGAAAATATGACCTTATTGGGGTATATGCCGAGACAAATAATCAGAATTACTACGCAGTTAGTAAGGCGTACGACGCCTATGGATATACCAAAATGTATTTCCTGCGTAATTTGTTAATAGGAATATTCCTGTTCATTACCATAGTCGTTTTCCTCATTTCCCGTTTTCTTTCCAACAAAATTTCCAAACCAATTACTGCACTCGCCGCCAATCTTAATGAATATGACTTAAGCAGGGAAAAAATCGATGAACTGGAAATTGAAACAACTTCTTATGAATTAATCCAATTAACCCGAAGATTCAATGAATTGCTGAAAAGAACAAATAAAGCATTTGCATTTCAAAAACACACCATTCACCATATTTCCCATCAATTAAAAACTCCAATAACTGTACTGGTTTCTGAACTTGAAAGAATAAAGGGTTTTTCCAGGATAGAAGATGTTAAGCCGGAAATAGAAACCCAGATCATCAAAGCAAAATCCTTGGGTGGTATTATAAATGTTCTACTGGAAATCTCAAAAATAGAATCCGGGCAAAAAACCAATAAACAGGAGTTGCGTATTGATGAACTGTTTTTTGATGTTATTGAAGAACTTAATACGATTTATCCCAATTTTCATTTTGAAGTGAATTATATTCCTGATGAAATAAACGAAAACCGGCTTATAATTAGCCTCAATCAAATCCTCATCAGGCAGGCCATTCAAAACTTATTATCCAACTGTGTTTCTTACAGCAACAATTCAAAAGCCGGGATAATAATTGATTGTTCGAATGCTGAAAGTTTAAAAATTCAAATTATCAACTCAGGTAAACCTATTTCTACTGAAGAAGAAAACTTCCTTTTTAATCACTTTTTTAGAGGCAGTAACAGCGAGGGAAAAACCGGTTTTGGTCTCGGCCTGGTTTTAACTGAAAAGATTATCAAACTTCACTCTGCGACTATCACTTATTTAAACCCCGAAGAAAATCTGAACATCTTTGAACTAAGGTTTCCCTTAAGCTAAAATTTATCTGGTTTAAGGTCATTTTAAGGTTGATTTAAGTGCTTTGCACAATCGAAAAAAATAAGATCTTAAAATGAAGCAATCTTCTATATTCATAGTGCTCGTAGTTTTCCTTTTTCAGAATGGTTATTCACAAGAAAAGAAGAGAGTAATTGATACTCTTACCTATGAAACCCAGTCTGGTTTACCTATAGCTGCTTCTAAAATATATTTTTCCGATTCTAAATTTACAATTTCAGGGTATGGGGAATCTAACTATATAAATTACCTGGGAGAAAAAAACACCCAAAGTGAGGACCTGGAATTATATATGACCAATATGCAGCGCTTCGTAGCATATGCGGCATACAGGCCGGTGAAATGGCTGGTTTTATATGCAGAGATCTTTGCTGAATATATGAATGATGGCAGCAGGGAGCAACTGTTTGAGTTTCAGCCGGAATTATTTGCAGATTTTTTAATTAGTGATAAATTCAATGTAAGGGTTGGTACACATCAGGCCACTATTGGATACATCAATAATAGTGATGAGCCAGTTATGTTCTACACCGTTAACCGTCCAGAAGTAGAACGAATTATCATTCCATCCACCTGGATTGATTTAGGAGTAATGACCTATGGTAGAATCAACAAAGATCTTCAATGGTCGGCATCCCTTTATCAGGCTTTGGATCCCGCAGATTTGCGAGGTGCAACCTGGATTAGAAGAGGAAGAGCACATGCACTAAGGTTTAATTTTGAGGGTTACACAGCTAATTCAAGTTTAAAGTATACCGGATTTAAAAATACTGAACTGGCAGTTAATGGATTGTACGCTCAAATTGGACAGGGAGATATCAACTCCAATACCTATTTGATGAGTTCTTACATACGACATGAATATAAAAACTGGTCTTTTATGGCACTTGGAGCTCTTGGAGGTACAGACAATACCCAGGGCCTTTACGAAATAACCCGCCAGAATTCAATAGATAATATGGGTCAGGTTTTAGGAAGTAACGTATATGGATATTACACAGAGGTAGGTTATAATATTTGGCCAATGCTAACCGGAAACAGGCAATTCTCTAAAAACAACTTTTTGGTAAGGAGCAATGAATTAAAACTTCCCCTATTCGTGCGATATGAACGATTGGATACCCACGCCAGTATAGATCCGGGTTTAATGGATGAACCAATTTTTCAAAGTAACCTTACTGCGATCACTGTAGGAGCCAATTTTAATCCACGAAGAAATATCGTTCTAAAAACCAACTATCAATTTAGAGATAACAAAGCACCTTTATCAAATGGTGCCTATGAAGGGGATAGGTTTGAAGTTGGAGTAGGTTTTATTTTCTAAGTTTTATTTTAGCTACTCTTAACACGACTTAAACCAAAAGGCCTTCCCTGACCCGGATAACGGCCCATATTAACATGGGTTTGAAAATTTGAATTTTATATCTGTCCCTTCTCAGAAAAAACACCCATTTAGCTATAATTCAAATATTTACTTTAAATTAGTAACTATATGCCCTACAGTTTCTTAAGTATGTATCTAAACACTTATAAACGATGGAACATTTGGTTCACTACCTTCAGAAAAAGTTATTTTTGGCAGGCTGCTTTCTTTTTATTGCTACCGGGTTGCTCTTCGCACAGGAGAAGTCACAGCAAATTGAGAACCTCTTAAGCAAATACCACGAATACGAACAGTTCAATGGCTCTGTCCTGGTTGCAGATAACGGAGAAGTTATTTTTAAAGACGGATATGGATTGGCTAATATGGAACACAATATTCCAAATAAGCCGGACACTAAACACCGGCTAGGCTCTATTACTAAACAATTTACCGCCGCACTGGTCCTGCAACTGGTAGAACTGGGAAAATTGGACCTACAAGAACCCATTTCCACTTATCTGCCAGATTACGAAGGACCGGCGGCTAATGTGGTGACCATCCATCACTTGCTAACCCACAGCTCCGGCATCCCCAGCTATACCTCTTTTCCGGGATTTTTTAGAGATCAAAGTCGGGACCCCTCTAGTCCGAAAGACTTCGTGAAAACCTTTGCCGACTCAACCCTGCAATATACCCCTGGCGAAAAGTTCCTTTATAACAATTCCGGTTATTTCCTGCTTGGCCATATTATAGAAGAGGTAACTGGAAAAACCTATGAACAGGTACTGCAGGAAAACATTCTCGACCCGCTTGATATGAAGGATACCGGTTATGACCACCATTCCAGGATCCTGAAAAACAGGGCGTCGGGATATCAAAAGCGCGGCAACAATTATGAAAATGCTCCTTACCTGGACATGTCACTGCCTTATGCCGCAGGTTCTTTGTATTCTACAGTGGAAGACATGTATAAATGGGACCGTTCATTAAATACGAACCAAATACTTAAAGAAGAATCCCGGGACCTTATGTTCAGACCTCACATTGCGGCAGGGGATTCTCATTACAGTTATGGCTGGATGATCGATAAAATACCTGTTGGAAAAACCCGGGACAGCGTGAACATTATTGGACACGGGGGTGGTATCAACGGCTTCAACACCTTGATCTTACGCTTTCCCGAGGAAGAGGACCTTATCGTCCTGCTTAATAATACCGGGGGCACCAATTTGAATGAGATAGCCGTGGGCATAAATAATATTTTACAGGGTGCCGAAGCGGAAATGCCTAAAAGATCCCTGGCTATGGAGATTCTGCCTGTATTTGCCAAAGACGGAGTTGAAGCAGGTTTAAGCAGGTATAAGGAATTGAAAGCTGATGACACATATGGTCTTAAGGAAGGAGAAATGAACCAGATAGGTTATCAATTACTTCAAAACGGAAAAACAAAAGAAGCAATTGAAGTTTTTAAGATAAACGTAGAAGAATTTCCCGATTCCTGGAATACCTACGACAGCCTGGGAGAAGGGTATATGAAAGACGGTCAAAAAGAAAATGCTATAGCCAATTATCAAAAATCCATTGAAATGAATCCAGATAACGAAAATGGGAAACAAATGCTTGAAAAGATCCGGGCGCAATAAAGCCCGGTTCTTCGAGCAACTTTTTTTGGTATTAATAATAGAGTTGTCCAATTAAATATATGAACTAAAACTTATTTGCCAGTTCTATCCACACCGGGGCATGGTCACTGCTTTTCTCCCAACCCCTCACCTCTTTATCCACCCCTGCCGTGACCAGCTGATCTTTAACCTGTGGGCTTAACAGGAAATGATCCAGCCTTAACCCGGCATTTCGACCATAGGCATTGCGAAAATAATCCCAGAAAGTATAAATAACCTTCCCGGGAAAAAGTTCCCTTAGTGCATCTGTCCACCCCTGGCTGACTAAATTTTTATAGGCTTCACGTATCTCCGGCCGGAAGAGCGCATCATTTTCATACTTCTCCGGTTTATAAACATCCAGTTCTGTGGGCATCACGTTATAATCTCCGGCCAGCACCACGGGGGTGTCCAGAGAAAGCAAGCTTGCGGCGTGCTCTGTGAGTCGCTCAAACCACCGCAATTTGTAATCAAATTTAGGGCCCGGAAGAGGATTCCCGTTGGGCAGGTAAATGCAACCCACCACCACATCTTCCACCAACGCCTCCAGATACCTGCTTTGGACATCTTCTTCCTCTCCCGGAAGTGTTCGGGCCAATTCAATGATCTCAATATCCCCCCTGGTGAGGATCGCCACCCCGTTCCAGCTCTTTTGTCCATTCCAGATCGCGTTATATCCCGCAGCGGTTATTTCTTTTTGTGGAAATTTATCATTCGGCGCCTTTAATTCCTGCAGGCAAACCACATCCGGCTGCGCTTCCTGCAACCAGCGCAGCAGCACCGGCAGCCGGGCGTTTATTCCGTTAACATTATAGGTAGCGATCTTCATAGTTGTGATTTTCTTTCCGGCTTATAAATCAGAGTTGTATCAAGTTACTAATATTTGACAAACTCTTACCTTTGAAATATAACTACCTCAAATGAAAAACCTAAACGACCTTTTGCTGCTTGGAGATCCAAGATTATATGAAACCTCCGCGCCGGTACAAAAAGAGGAGCTTCCTCTAGTGCAGGACTGGGTGCGGGACCTGGATAACGTGATGAAGGAGATCAGGGCAAAATATAACTTCGGAAGGGCCATCGCAGCACCGCAACTGGGAATTATGAAGCGGTTAATTTATATGAACATTGACAGGCCTGTAATTTTTATCAATCCTGAATTTAGCTATTTAAGCGAGGAAATGTTTGAGGTGTGGGATGATTGTATGAGCTTTCCCAATCTCCTCGTTAAGGTGATGAGACATAAAGAGGCCACAATAAGCTATCTGGACACCTCCTGGCAGCCGAATGAAATGAAACTAACCAATGACCTCGCTGAGCTGTTGCAACACGAGTACGATCACCTAAATGGCGTCCTCTGCACCATGCGGGCAATAGATGATAGATCTTTTAAATGGAGATCCTGAAAAAGAGTCTGGACCGCTGCTGGAATCTGGAGTCTAGACTTAATTCTCTGCGATATGGTTAAAATTTGTCTGCTGACTAAATATTTTTAAGGAAGATTCTATTTATTTTAATTAGACTACAAACGACTTTAAATTTTTAAGAGATGGAAAAAACACCATATTTTATAAATAAACCCTCAGGGGAATTACCAAAGGATCTTACGCATCAAATCTTCAGCAGCAGTGATTCCCGGGAATTTCATACGTCACTTTTGCAATATGAACCTTCCCCCCTGGTGGAATTAAAAGAGGCAGCAAAGGAATTTGGGGTGAAGAGTATCTTCATCAAAGACGAATCCCGCCGATTCGGACTCAAAGCTTTTAAGGGCCTGGGAGCTTCTTTTGCCATTCATAAGATTTTGGAGAAAAATCCGGACATAGGCACTTTTTGCACAGCAACAGACGGAAATCATGGCCGGGCCGTCGCCTGGTCGGCTAAAATGCTGGGCAAAAAAGCCTATGTATATGTCCCGAGGGATACAACCCCGGCCAGAATTGAGGCAATTAAAAATGAAGGAGCCAGTGTGGAGGTAGTTCCCGGGAATTATGAAGCTGCCTGTGCACGCGCCAAAGAGATGAGTGACAAGAATGGCTGGCAACTGGTACAGGATACCGCAACTGAAGACTATGAAGAGATCCCGGCATATATTATGGCTGGATATTTTACCCACTTCACGGAAATGGAAGACAGCGTACATTCGCTGCCGGAGCCGGGAGTTGATCTTGTCTTTCTTCAGGCGGGAGTAGGTAGTTGGCCTGCAGCTGCAGCCTGGTATTATGAGAACAGGTATGGAAAAAATAAACCTCAGCTTGTAATCGTGGAACCTACAGAAGCAGCGGGGTTTCTGGCTTCCTTTAAAAAGGGTGAGCGCACCAGCCCTTCAGGTACTTTTAAGACTATGATGGCCGGGCTTAACTGCGGAATCCCTTCTACTACCGCCTGGGAGATTTTGAAAAACACCGCAAGTGCATCTATGGCAATTGAAGATGGCTTTATGGAAAAGGCCATCCGGAAACTTTACTATCCGGCTGGAAATGATCGCCAGGTAGAGGCAGGAGAATCGGGCGCAGGAGGATTTGCCGGTTTTCTCGCATTAATGACCGATGACAGGTTTGCAGAACTAAAAAGCACCCTGAATATTTCAGCTGAAACCAGGATCCTGTTTTACAATACTGAAGGAGCTACCGACCCGGAAAACTTTCAGAAAATTATTAGCCAAACTTCTGCTTGAAATTCAGTTTAAATCATACGTGTGAAACACATTTGTCTGTAAATCGACGAGAAGGTATTGATTGTTTAAGCAGAGGTGGGATCCATCAAGATTTGATTGTTTTGTTACTATTGACATGGCAGAAAAGTTGGTCCAGATTCCAGATTCTAGATTCTAGATTCTTTTTTACGGGTTAACAACAAAACACATTCTTCAGAAAAACTATTTTATTCATAATCAGGTTTTTAGTAACTTAGAGAATAACAGTACTAACCAAAACCACAGATTATGTATTTATATGTAGAATTATGGAATGTGACGCAGAAATGGATGGACCTTTCCAGGGAAGAAAGAAAAGATTTTTTTGACAAAGTGGGGCCGGGGATTCAGCAACTTATGGGCGCCGGGGTTGAGCTTACCGGCTGGGCTATGAATGATGAGCATACTCCCTATCGTAGTGATTACCGATATATGGCCGTTTGGACCCTGCCTTCTATAGACAACGTAAAGGAACTGGAGAAAGCGGTGGCAGATTCCGGGTGGCACAAATATTTTTCCCAGGTGAATGCCCGGGGAGAGATCATACCAATGAACCGGGCCATCGAGAACCTCATTAACCTGGAAAAACAATCTACATCCATTATTGAATGATCAGGAAGATCTTATAAAAACAAACCCCGGAAGCATTCAGGCCCCGGGGTTTGTTTTTAGTTCAGTTGCATTTCAGGAATATCCCCTTCTACAATGAGGGTTCCCTCTGTTGCCTTTTGAATTTCTTCGACACTCACGCCGGGGGCACGCTCCAGGAGTTTGAAGCCTTTATCTGTTACTTCTATCACGGCTAGATTTGTAACCACTTTAGTAACACAGCCCACACCAGTGAGTGGCAGGCTGCACCTCTTAAGTAGTTTTGATTCCCCTTCCCGGTTGGTATGCATCATTGCCACAATAATATTTTCGGCAGAAGCTACAAGGTCCATAGCCCCTCCCATTCCCTTAACCATTTTACCCGGTATCTTCCAGTTGGCTATATCGCCATTCTCTGCAACTTCCATCGCACCCAGAATAGTAAGGTCAACATGTTGACCCCTTATCATCCCAAAGCTCATTGCCGAGTCAAAGAAACTCGCCCCCGGAAGTGCTGTAATGGTCTGTTTCCCTGCATTGATAAGATCTGCATCCTCTTCTCCCTCAAAAGGAAACGGCCCCATTCCCAGGATCCCATTCTCACTCTGAAATTCAACTTCTATATCATCTCTCACATAATTCGCTACAAGAGTTGGAATGCCTATTCCCAGGTTGACGTAATATTTGTCTTTAACTTCCTTTGCTATACGCTGTGCTATTCCGTTTTTATCTAACATTTCTTTTAATTTGAAAATTTGAAGATTGGTTGATTTGAAAATTCAATTTGAGGATTGGTTGATTTGAAAATTTGAAGATTTCCTA
>DATHWA010000286.1:0-3930 GCA_035461025.1 Gillisia sp.
ATTCTCTTTTGAAGATTTATACCGGTCCAGAACATAGGGTTCGAATTGAGGAGTGCCCACTACCTCCACCTTTATATTTTGTGTTGCAGGGTAAAAATAATGCAATTCCTCTTTCATTAAGTCGCTCCATACCAGGAAGGATTCAAAGGGTGCTGCCATTCTTCCTTTTGAAGGTAAATTATCCCAGCTGAAGATAAAGGAGCAGGAATTAACTCCTAATTTTTTCGCTGCATAATCAAGGGGCGCCAGATAAGGAGGCCTTTGGTGCGTAAAGAATAAAAGATCAGGTTTTTCACCTTTCAATATTTCAATATACAATTTAGTAACCTCATTATTTTTGAAAGAATGAACTTGTCTACTATAAAACCTGTTAATCCATTTTTCTGAATGAAATTTAGAAGTAATTCTGAAAATCATTTTTGTTATAAAGGCCCGTTTTGACCTCTTAGCCGGATAATTATTCTGAAGGTTATAATCTATTCCGGCAAAGTCATCTTTATACTTTTGCATATGAGCCACTTCTTTCATTTTTCGCCAGAACCAGGTTTTTCCCGTTTCCCTGAATACCGGTAATTCTACAATTCGAATATTGGGATTTTTTAAAGATATGTAGGCAGATGCAGGCAAACCCGAAAAAATAATTATTTGGTCAAAAATATCTAAGCATTCATTGAGAAAATTACTTAGGATGAAATTGCGAAACCCAACCCCGTCAACTATAACTACCCCCAAAGTATTTTTCATATGTAGATAATCATTGTTTTTTATTGGTTATATGTAATTCCCTTATCTTCTTAAGTGTTTGCATGGGGTTTCTGTTATGCTCATTTCATATTTAAAATTGAGTTGCTATTCTCATTAAGCAGGCTATCTCATTTTTGGCCAAGTGCTATTGATGTATCGAGATGCTTAAGCCATTTGCGAATTACAAATTCCTCGGTCTTCCACATGGATTCATACGTTGCACCGGCAATATGAGGAGTAATTATTAAATTATCAACGGTACCTGCTATTTTCATTAATGGATTTTCCTTTCTTTTTTCACTTATAATTTCGTTCGCCAGCACATCTGTTGCGTATCCGCCTATTTCTTTTGATCTTATTACACCAGCGATATAATCTTCATCAATTACCTCCCCACGAGAGGTGTTTATAATATATGCTCCAGATTTTAGGTGTTGTAAATTTGAAGCATTTAAGAATTGAGAATTTTGATCATTTAAAGGAATGTGTATTGAAAGTATATCAACGTTTTTAAGTAATTCCTCAAGGGAGTTACAAGCTTTAGGATGGTCTCGTAATTCAGGGTTAATGTCGTAAAAAACAAAGGGCATTTTGAAAACTTTTGCATACTCAGCAATTTGTTTTCCTACCCTGCCAAAACCTAAAATACCCAGGGTATAGTGGCAAAGATTATGGGCTTTAAATTGATCTCTATCCCAACCACCTTTCTTCACGTGATCAAATCCCTGGGGGATCTTTCTAAGTAAAGAGAGCAAAAGCGCCCAGGTATGTTCTGCAGTAGAAGGGATGGTTGCTAAAAAATCGGTTTCTCCTTTAAGAGAAATTATTTCTATATTTCTTGCAGCTGCTTCTTCCAGATCGATATGGTTTAACCCGGTGGTAGGCGTGAGAATATATTTTAAATTCCTTGCTTTTCGCAAAATTTCATCATTAATAAAATGGTTGAGCCGCAGTATAAGAACATCAACATCTTCCACCTCAATTTCCAATTCTTCTCTTGTAAAAGGCCCCGATATAACTTCAGCTACATCGTTGAGAATTTTAAGATTCTCATCGGAAAAGTCTAATGGTTCAGTTATTAAAATTTTCATTTTACCTGGTCCTTCCATTCAGAAATTAAACTTTTTAAAATTACGATATCTATAGGTGTATCAACATTAACAGCCCATTTTGAATCCATTATATATGCCATTTTAGAAGCCGGCATAAAACTTCTGTCTCTTTTGAGCACGGAGGTTTTAATGAGATAAATACAACCATTACGTTTGTAGATTGGTGGCAGTTTCTGCCTCATTTCGGTTTCAAATTGCGGCATCAGGCTTTTCATGTGCCCTTCCTTAATTTCATACATTCTCGCAGGGTGGTTGTCTCCAACTGGTACCATACTTATAATTGCATCTACCGGATTTTCTTTTAAAAGTTTAATAACATTATCTATATCAATACCTGTGCGTAAAGGGGCTGTTGGCTGCAGTAACATTACAGCGTCAAAATGTTTCTTTTCTTTTTCAAGTTGACTAAGAACTTCCAGGACAGCCTCCACAACATTAGATGTATCTGAAGACAAATCTTCTGACCGGACTAAAACGTCACAACCACTTTCCCTGGCTATTTTCGCAATAGTTTTATCCTCAGTACTAACTATAATTTGTGCAAGGGAGGAAGAATTTTTACCCGCTTCAATAGCATATGAAATAAGCGGTTTTCCCGCAATGTTCATAATATTTTTCCCCGGTACTCCTTTACTTCCTCCCCGTGCAGGAATAATTCCAAGCACCCTCATTAGTAAGTAATGGTTTTGGAAAATGACAATTCGGTTTCAGCAAGTATTACGGCCATTTTTCTACCTGCATCCCCATTTCCATAAAGGAAGTCGGGTTCATAGTGCTCTCTCGCAATAGCCTGTGATGTTGCATCATAAATCTCCTGTTGAATATAATCTACATCCACTACATTGGCAGACCGATTCCTTCTAAACTGGCGATTGCCAATATTTACTACCGGAACTCCCAAATAGGCACATTCTCTCAATCCCGCACTCGAATTTCCAACAAGAGCTTTGGAATTTTTAAGCAACTTTAGAAAATCCTCTGGTTCCATATTTTTAAAAAAGTGCATATTCTTTGGTTGTTCAAGTTCCCGGAACGCCCGAATGCCATTAGAGGTGCCATCAGAACCGGCATCAACATTAGGCCAAAACCAGAAGGCAGGATAACCCAGTTCCTTGACAGCCTTTAAAGTTTGTTGTATCTGTTTTTTGGATTCTCCATATTCTGTGGTCACAGGATGTTGCATTACAACAATATAACCCGCCTCCCAATTTAGTTTCGCTCCAACCCCACCATATTTTTCGATTGGATCGAAATCCAGAAAAGGGTATTCAGATATCTGCTTCGCAAGGTCAATAGAAGGGCAGCCTGTATTAATAACCTTTTTAGGATTTTCTCCAAGCTTGATTACCCTCTCCCGTGCATCTTCAGAACTCACCAGGTGTAGATCTGCCAGTTTGGTATTGGCGTGACGCACTTTTTCATCTATACTTCCTGTAACTTCACCTCCCTGAATATGTACCAGCGGAATGTTTTGATAAGCGGCTGCAATTGAAGTGGCTATGGTTTCAAACCTATCTGCAATTGTGATCACTGCATCGGGTTTTAGATTATAAAGTACATTCGTTAACTCCATCACTCCTAAACCAGTAGTCTTGGCCATTGTAGTTGGATTTTCCCCTTCCAATACCATAAATACCTTTGCGGCTATGGGGAAACCATCCTTTTCAATAAAATCGACCGCATTGCCATAGCGATCAAGCAATGCAGAACCTGCTATCACCAGTTGTAATTCAAGAGCGGGATGATGCTGTATTGCGGTTAAGGCAGTCTTTATCCTGCTGTAGGAAGGTCTGGCAGTTACTACTACACAAATTTTGCGTTTGTTCATTGAGAATTTTTGCTCTTAGGCTAAAATAAGGAAAATGTTGCGTATTCTGTCATGGAGTGTTATGATTATGTGCAGTTGTCGCCTCTTGAGATTGCTTCGGTCTGCGCTCTCGTAATGACGTTTCGCAATGATGTTTGGCAATGACGGCTCGCAATGGTTTTTCACTCAACCTCCTTTAAAAAATCCCATTTTTTCAAATCGGCTTTAAGCTTCTTCCCAATAACCTCTTCAAATTTAGATGCTGCT
>DATHWA010000287.1:0-4104 GCA_035461025.1 Gillisia sp.
TGGAAACGGTGCAGAAAAATTGTAAGTTTATTTATTAATTTTGCCTCCGGGTTACTTCTGTCACCTTGATCTTACAGTATAGCTTATGAAAGGACCATTATTTTATTCTAAGATTCTCCTGTTTGGAGAATACGGAATTATTAAAGATTCCAAAGGTTTATCAATCCCTTATAATTTTTACAACGGTGCTTTAAAAGTTGATGAAAATCCTTCTGACGAGGCTCTAAAATCAAACAAAAGTTTATATCGCTTTGCGAAATACCTTGAGGTTCTTCAAACTCAAAATCCGGAGCTGGTTTCTTTTGATATGGAAACGCTGAATAAAGATATTGAGAGGGGAATGTATTTTGATTCCAGCATCCCACAAGGATATGGAGTTGGAAGTAGCGGGGCCCTGGTGGCAGCTATATATGATGAATATGCAAAGGACAAGATTACGGTACTGGAAAACCTTACCAGGCAAAAATTACTGAAGCTTAAAAAGGTCTTCGGGGAAATGGAATCTTTCTTCCATGGAAAATCTTCAGGCCTGGATCCTTTGAACAGCTATTTAAGCATTCCAATCCTTATAAATTCAAAAGACAATATCGAGCCTGCAGGCATTCCTTCTCAAACAGAGAATGGAAAAGGTGCCGTATTCTTGCTGGATAGTGGTTCTATAGGGGAAACAGCTCCTATGGTACAGATCTTCATGGAAAACATGAAGCAGGAACCTTTCAGGAAAATGTTGAAGGAACAGTTTGTAAAACATACAGATGCCTGTGTGGACGATTTTCTTCAGGGGGATGTAAAATCCCTTTTTGGAAACATCAAAAAACTTTCCCACGTCGTTCTGGATAACTTCAAACCTATGATTCCTGCCCAGTTTCATAAATTATGGAAGAACGGTATTGACACCAACGATTACTACCTAAAGTTATGTGGTTCCGGTGGTGGCGGTTATATCCTGGGTTTTACTGAGGATATTGACAAAGCAAGAAATGCCCTGAAAGATTATAAATTGGAAATTGTCTACAATTTCTAGATCCCTCCCTTTTTAATGGCTGCAGCTAAAAACAAACGTTTGATGCTTAAAATGCTGAGTTTGTTTTCAGTAGTGCGCGGTTATAATATTCTTGTCCTAGTAATTGCCCAATATCTTACATCTGCATTCATACTTGCGCCGGAACTGCCCTTACGCGATATTATTTTTGATGACTACCTATTTTTTCTTATTCTGTCATCTGCCACGGTGATCGCTTCGGGTTACATTATAAACAACTTTTACGATAGCGAGAAAGATCTTATAAACCGCCCAAGGAAAACAATGCTGGACAGGTTTATAAGTCAGCGCACAAAACTTTCGGTTTACTTCATTCTTAATTTTGCCGCAATCTTTTTTGCCAGTTATGTGTCTTTTAGGGCAGTAGTATTTTTCAGCATTTACATTTTTATGATATGGGTGTATTCCTATCGCATTAAAAGGATCCTGTTTTTGGGAAACCTGGTAGCGAGTATATTGGCTATTATTCCGTTTTTTGTAGTCTTTATATATTACAAGAATTTTGAGACTGTAATCTTTATACATGCCACCTTTCTTTACCTTATGATAGTAATGCGGGAGCTGGTGAAGGACCTTGAAAATCTTAAAGGAGATCTTATCTTGAACTATAAAACTATTCCTGTGGTGTATGGAGAGAACTGGAGTAAATTTTTTCTTTCTATACTCACGGTAATAGCGATAATCCCCATTCTTCTTCTTACTACCAGGTTTGACATAGGTTTAATGGATTACTACTTTTACCTCTCCCTGCTGTTATTGGTTTTTTTCGTTTTGTTCCTCTACTTCAGCACGGCGAAATGGCAATATTTGCTACTGCATAATATTTTAAAATTTATTATTGTAGCTGGGGTATTCAGCATCTTGTTAATAGAACCTTCAGAAGTGATAAACAGAGTTTTCTAAAGGATCTTTTCAAATACCAAAATCGAATCCAAAACTTTTTTTCATAAATTGACAGAGTTACTTTAAACCAGTATCTTTGCAAAAAATATAGTTATGAGCAGGAATGATAAATCTTCAGGTAAAACGTATGGCGGCAAGCAGGGTGGCGGCGAAAGAAAGCCAAAAGGCGGCTCGCGCGGAAATTCACCTGATAGTCAAAAATCAGCTCCAGACTCCGCTTCCTCCAAGAAATCCATGTCCCGCGGTAACGCTGCCCTAAAGGCAACGGCTCCCAAAGCTGCTGCAAAAAAGGACGACGGGATACGTTTAAATAAATACGTTTCCAACTCCGGCGTATGTTCCAGAAGAGATGCTGATATCTATATCTCTGCAGGAAACATAACCGTTAATGGTAAACCAATTACGGAAATGGGTTATAAAGTAAAACCCGGGGATGAAGTTAAATTTGACGGACAAAAACTAAATCCTGAAAAACCGGAATATATCCTTCTTAATAAGCCGCGAGGTTTCTATACTACAGGTAGTATGGAAAAAGGTTCTAAAACAGTAATGGACCTTATTTCCAAGGCTTCAAAAGCCAAATTGGTTCCTGTTGGAAAACTGGACAGACAAGCCAGTGGTTTACTTTTATTCACGAATGATGGTACCCTTGAAAAGCAGCTTGGAAAACCAAAGAACGGGATTAGACAGATTTATCACGTTGAGCTTACCAAACCTGTTGGTCAGGAAGATCTTGACAAACTCAGTGCAGGAATAACCCTGGAGGACGGGAAGATAAAAGTCCAGGATGTTAGTTATATTGATGGCCGTCCAAAGAATGAAATTGGCCTGGAGACCAATAGTGTAAAACCCCATGTAGTACAGCGAATGTTCAAGAGCCTTGGTTACGAGGTGGAAAAACTGGACAGGGTAGTATTTGGTGGCCTTACTAAAAAAGATCTTCCTCGTGGAAACTGGAGAGTTCTAACAAGACAGGAGATCATAAATATTAAAATGTTGTAACTGTGCCATCTTTTTTAAAGTAGTGCGTTATAATTTTTTTACTTTTGTCCATAGAACGTGCATTCAATTAAAAGGCATTTTTCAAGGTTCGAAGTTTTTTTAAGGTATATATTACTGATTTATAACGGTTGATAAAACTGATTTTATTTTCTTACACCACCAGCCGGTGCAGCTTCCGGGAGTTCCTAAACTTTCGCGACTTTCGCCCCCATAGCTTTTTGTTGCCTCTGCATTTTTATCTTAACAATAATTTACCAGTCATTTTTTTTGACCCAATAAATTAATCCCTAATTTTTCACATTAAATACACATAATCCAAAGAATTGAATACTAAATATAGCGATCTAATAGACCAGACATATTATTTTCCTCAAGAGGAATTTACACTGGAAAATAACGAATTAAAATTCCACGATATAGACCTAATGGAGCTAGTGGAAAAATACGGAGCTCCACTTAAATTTACCTACCTGCCCAAGATTTCTCAAAACATTCACAGGGCCAAGACCTGGTTTAAGAATGCTATTGAGAAACATAATTATAAAGGCAGCTATAACTACTGTTATTGCACTAAAAGTTCCCATTTTGAACATGTGCTCAATGAAGCTTTGAAAAATGACATCCATATTGAGACCTCTGCGGCCTTTGATATAAATATTGTGGAGAAGCTTAAGGCAACCGGAAAAATTTCAGATGATACATACGTGATCTGTAATGGTTTCAAGCGTGACCAATACATTACGAACATAGCCAATCTCCTGAACAGCGGTCATAAGAACTGTATCCCCATCATTGATAATTACGAGGAAATAGATCTACTTTCAGAAGAAATAGAGGGCCCGTATAAAATTGGAATTAGAATAGCTTCTGAAGAAGAACCAAAATTTGAATTTTATACTTCAAGACTTGGAATAGGTTACAAGAATATTGTACCATTCTATAATAAGAAGATAAAGGAAAACGAGCAGGTAGAATTAAAGATGCTGCATTTCTTTATCAATACAGGGATTAGGGATACTGCCTATTACTGGAATGAATTAAATAAATGTTTGCAGGTATATATTGATCTTAAAAAAGTCTCTCCTACCCTGGACAGCCTTAACATTGGTGGTGGATTCCCTATAAAAAATTCCCTGCATTTTGAATACGACTACCAG
>DATHWA010000288.1:0-5757 GCA_035461025.1 Gillisia sp.
CAAAAAGCCTCGAATGGTATTGAGGTTAATTATAACACCGGTTTTATAAGCAAAAAAGGAAATAGGCGCATTCTGAATGTATCCAATTTTCCAATTATAACAGATGCCGGAATTACCGGGGTTTATGGAATCGCCAGAGATATAACCGAGGCAGAGATCTGGAAAAAGGAATTACTGCGCAGTAGGAAGCGACTGAGGAAAATAATGGACCAGTCCCTGGACATTATTTGCACTATAGATAAAGAAGGGAAATTCGTGGAGGTAAGTGCTGCCAGTGAAAGAATTCTTGGTCATAGCCAGGAGGAACTCATTGGAGAAGAATTTATTAATTATGTTGTCAAGGAAGATAAGGAGCGTACAGAAGATATGGGAAATACCATTACTTCCGGTGCAGAAGTTACCAACTTTTCCAACAGGTATATAAAAAAAGACGGGGAAATTGTGCCACTTATCTGGTCAGCCAAATGGGATGAGAAGGAAAACCTTATGTATTGTGTGGCGCGAGATGCATCTGCTTTAAAAAATGCTGAAAGGAAGATCCTGAAGGAACGTTCAATGCTAAAAGCCATAATCGATAACATTCCGGACCATATTTTTGTTGTAGACCGTGACCACCGGACTATACTCACAAATAAGAAATTCTATTCAGATTATTTAGGAAAGGAAAATGAAGCGGAAACACTGGGCTTGCAACCCGTGGATTACTTTTCAAAGGAAGAGGGACTTGAGATAATGGAGGATAATAACCGGGTGATGAATTCCGGGGTTCCTATTATTAACAGAAGAGATATTGTTTATGATCATACTGGGAAAAAAGACGTTATCCTTTTAACGAAGGTTCCTTTAATCATTGAATCCAAGGAAGTTTCCGGACTTGTGGGAATTGCAAGAAACATTACCACGACCTATAACCTGGAACAAGAACAGGAATTTATTTATAAGCTTATTGATTCCCTTGGAACAGCTACGACCTTCCAGACTGCCCTTGGGAAGACCATCAGGTTGCTGTCCGGTTTCCTTAATTTTGAAGCTGCCGAAGCCTGGGAGGTTGGATATGATAAAACAAGGCTAATACGTATTGCAGAATATAATAAAAATGAAAACTTCTGGAATGGATCTTCTATTACTTCTTTTCAAAAAGGAACCGGTCTTCCCGGAATAACCTGGGATGAGGGGAAATTACAGGTTTGGGAAAATCCTGAACAAAATCCAGCGTTCATAAGAAAAGAGACTGCTGTCTCACGTGAACTGGAACTTGGAATTGGGGTTCCCATAATATTTGAAGAGGAGATCCTGGCAGTACTTACCTTTTTCGGAAAGAGCAAGCCTTCTCCAGATAAAAGGGTTGTAGAATTGCTATCAAGGGTTGCAGTCCAGATTTCTGCCAATTTGCGTCGAAAAATGACAGAGAACCGCCTGAACAATATGTACAACTATTCTCCCACACTAATTGCTGTGGTAGGGATAGATGGCTATCTTAAAAAAATTAATCCCGCTTTTCAAAAATTGTTTGGGTATACAGAAGAGGAACTTTTAAATACCCCTATCGCACAATTCCTTCATCCCCGGGAAAAAGAGGTATCCTTCCAAAGATTAAATGAAGTCGCAACCGGGCTAACCCCGCAAAACTTTCAAAATCGATGCCTTGCAAAAAATGGCGAATGGAAATGGATTTCCTGGACTCCGGCAGAACTATTGGAGGAGGAGGGAATTGTGCATCTCTTTGGAATAGATATCACCTCTATCAAATCTGTAAACCTGGAGCTTCGTAAGTATAGAAATATTATAGAAAGCTCTAAAGATGCAATTGGTCTTTTTACCCTGGAAACAGAGGAGATATTCCTTAATAGTTCCTTTAAAAAGATCCTTGGTTATAGAGATGAGGAATTAAGAGGCCGGGAAGTTATCGCCAATATATATGAAGGGAACATCTTAAATGAAGAGATATTCCCCACACTTCTTGCAGGAAAATACTGGGAGGGAGACCTGAAGATCAAAAATATCAAAGGGGAGTTATTTGATTTTTACCTGAGCGGTGGTCCTGTATTCAATTCCAAAAATGAAATAATCGCAATTTTTGGAGTGCACACAGATATTTCTGAAAGAAAGAAATTTGAAATAACTTTAAAAAATTATGCTGAAAAGGTAAACGGAATATTAGAAAGCATTACCGACGGATTCTTCTCCATAACCTATGGCGGCGTAGTTACCCACTGGAACAAAGCAGCCGAAACATTGTCCGGGGTTGCCAGGGCACAAGTAGAAAATCAGAATATTTGGGAAGTCTTTCCGGAAAGCAGAGACTTGCTTTTCTATTCCAAATTTGAAGAGGCGCGGGATACCGGGAAAAAAATATCATTTGAAGAATTCTATGCCTCACAAAAAAAATGGTTTGAGGTAAATGTCTATCCGGCAGAAGAAGGATTTTCAGTCTATTTTAAGGATATTACAGACAGAAAATTGGTGGAAAATAAGGTGAGAATTGCAAAGGACCGTTATGATCTGGTAGCAAAGGCTACCAGGGAGGCTGTTTATGACTGGGATATTTCCAAAAAGGAACTGGAATGGAGTGATGCTTATTATGAAGTATATGGATACAAAAGATTATCGGGTAAAAACAACCTTTTCCAATGGCTGCAAAATGTTCACCCGGAAGACAGGGAAAGGGTTGAACATGCTTTAAATTCCTCTTTAAAGTCTATGGATACCAAGTGGGAAAGTGAATACAGAATGGTCAAACCAGACAAAAAGATTGGTTTTGTTCTGGAGCGTGGTTTCATTATTAGAGATGAAGCAGGTAAAGCCGTGAGGATGATTGGTTCCCTGCAGGATATTACAGAACTTAAACAAAATGAAAGGGCGCTCGAGGAGCTCAATCACACCTTGCAAAAAAACGCGAAGGAACTGGCCACATCAAATGCAGAGCTGGAGCAATTTGCATACATCGCTTCCCACGACCTGCAGGAACCATTAAGAATGGTCACAAGTTTTCTTACTCAGCTTCAAAAGAAATATGATTCCCAGCTGGATGAAAGGGCACAACAATATATTCATTTCGCAACAGACGGGGCAGTGAGAATGAGACAGATCCTCCTGGATCTTCTGGAATATTCGAGGGCCGGAAGACTCCAATATTCAAAGGAAGAAATTGATCTAAATGTAATGCTTAAAAACATTTTGCATTTACACGAAAATGCAATAAATGAAAGTGGAGCCAAAGTAATATTTAAAGAATTACCGGTAATAAGAGCGGCTGTGACTCCTCTTCAACGGGTGTTATCCAATCTTATTAGTAATGCAATAAAATACTCCCGAAATAATGTCCCACCGGAAATAAAAATTAATATTGAAGAGAGATCATCCCATTGGGAATTTACTGTAAGCGATAATGGAATTGGGATTGATGAACGGTACTTTGATAAAATTTTCGTTCTTTTCCAGCGTCTGCATTCCCGCGATGAATTCTCCGGTACCGGAATTGGGCTGGCAATTTGCAAAAAAATTGTAGAAAATCATGGAGGGAGGATATGGCTGGAATCAATAGAAGGAAAAGGAAGTACATTTCATTTCACCATCAACAAACAATTTTAGTATATTTACATGCCCTAACCCCAAGAGTTTATGAATCTTATTGAAATTTTGCTGGTTGAAGATAATGAAGGAGATATAGTTTTAACTACAGAGGCTTTAAAAGAGAGTGAGATCCCTTCAAACATCACTGTTGTAAGAGATGGTGAGGAAGCTTTAAATTTCCTTCAAAAGAAAAATAATTTTGCTTTTTCCAAATCGCCGGACCTGGTCCTTCTCGATATAAATCTGCCAAAGGTAAATGGTTTTGAAGTTCTCCGGACGATCAAATCCCATGAAGGACTTAAGCATATCCCTGTAGTGATACTTAGCACCTCTTCTTCTGATGAAGATATTCTAAAATGTTACAGCAATTATGCTACCTGTTTCATAACAAAACCTCTAAGTGCCGATTCGTTTACTGAAGTTATTTCCTCTGTACAAAATTTCTTTAATCAGGTAGTTCAACTTCCCAAAACAGTTTAACCCCCACACTCATGACTTTATACAAGGAGCCCCTCAATATTCTTGTGGTAGAAGACCATCTGGGAGATTATTTCCTTATTGAAGAATACCTCACTGAAGAGCATCAAAACCTCAACCTGGTTAGGGCTTCAACATTTGCAGAGGCCAGAGAACACCTTACCTCTTCTACTTATTTTGATACAATTCTCCTGGACCTTTCATTGCCAGACTCCATAGATGCAGAATCCCTGGTGAAGGATATGGTGACCCTTGCGTGGAAAACCCCGGTGATAGTTTTAACCGGATATTCCAATAAGGATTTTGGAGTTAAGACTCTCTCTCTTGGAATTTCAGATTATTTGCTGAAGGATGAGCTTAATGCAGTCCAACTTTCAAAAAGTATTTACTATAGTATTGAAAGAAAGAAAATTGAGTTTCAGTTAACTGAATCTGAAAAAAAATATAAATCCCTTTTTGAACTTAGCCCACTTCCTATGTGGGTGGTAGATCGTAAGAAGCTGCGGTTTTTAAGTGTTAATACCGCGGCTGTTAATATGTATGGGTATTCACGCGAAGAGTTCCTGAATATGAAAATTCGGGATCTTTGGACTAATAAAGAAGAGCCTGCAATAGAACAACTTTTAAATAAAAAAAATGATGATTATTTTAATTTAAAAGTTTCGCATACCACCAAAAGTGGCGAGGAAATTTTTATTGATGTACAGAGTAATCCAATCATATTTGATGGAATAGAAGCGAGAGTGAGCCTCATCAATAATATCACGGCACGCCTCACGGCAGAAAAAGCCTTAATGCACAGTGAGCAACGATTTAAGGCTTTAGTTCAGGATGGGTCAGATCTGGTGATGATCCTGGATTGTCAGGGTAATTTTAAGTATATAAGCCCTTCAGCCAAAGCTGTAACGGGTGTAACTGCAGAAAAGCTAAAAAAGAATAACTTCTTTTATATGATCCATCAGGAAGATGTGGATATGGTAAAAGATTGTATTCATCTACTTGAAAATCAAAAAAGAATTCAAATTCCTTCATACAGGATCAAATCTTCTGAAAACAAATGGAGGTGGATCGAGACGATTGTTACCAATTTGTCGCAGGATCCGGCTGTAAATGGTATTGTAGCAAATTCCCGTGATATTACAGATTTTGTCCTTCAGGAAAAACAATTAAGAGAAAGCTTAACTCGCTATGACATAGTAGCAAGGGCAACCAGTGATACTATAACAGATTATGATGTGAAGAATGACAGGATGCATTATAATGAAGGCATTGAAAATATGTTTGGGTACAAGCGTGAGGATGTTAATCCCGCTGGCGGCTGGTGGGAAGAAAAGGTGCATCCGGATGATAAGGAAAGAGTTAATCTAAAGGTTGCCGATATCTATGCAAACAGGACATCACAGTTACAGATTGAATACAGATTTCGTTGTGCAGATGGTAGCTATAAATATGTTCTTGATCGCAGTTATATGGTGAGAGATGCTAAAGGTAACCCCTCCAGGATGATTGGTTCAATGCAGGATATTACAAACCTAAAGGATTATGTACAAACCATTGAGAATAACAATAGGAGACTTAAGGAAATAGCCTGGACGCAATCCCATGTGGTTCGTGCTCCCCTTGCCAGGATTATGGGACTTATTGACCTGCTTCAAAATTATGATGATATAGAGGATGTAAACCTTCTTTTAAATAATATTATATCTT
>DATHWA010000289.1:0-6078 GCA_035461025.1 Gillisia sp.
TTAATTGTTTTTATATGTTATCCCAATATCCAAAATAACTATCGGGAGCAATTCGCATAACTAAATTAATATGTATATGTTAGACCTTTTATGCTCATTTCACATATTTCAAATTGCATTTTAAAAGTCTTTAAAAGTAGCTACAATATTGTAAATTAAAAAATCCTGTAACAAATTCTCAGGTGATTCGTCGTAATATTGAAAAGGTACTAACAACCAGTTTTAAATGAACCAACACACCTTTATCAAATTAATTGATCCAGTAAAGGATAAAATATACCGTTTGGCACTACGCTTGCTAACCTCAAAGGAGGCAGCAGAAGATGCTACTCAGGATGTGATTGTAAAGTTGTGGAGTCGTAATGATAAACTCAAGGAGTATGCCAATTTGGAAGCTTTTGCGATGACGGTAACCAAAAACCACTGTCTGGATCAATTAAAATTGAAGCAGAACAATAATTTGAAAATTGTTCATAGTAATTACGACAGCAATGAAATCAACCAGCACCGGCAACTGGAAATTGACGATGAACTTGACCAGGTTACCAGAATCCTTAATTCCTTGCCGGAGCAGCAAAAGTTGATCTTTCAGTTAAGGGATGTGGAGCAATACGATTTTGCTGAAATAGCAGAGATCACTCAAATGAATGAAACAGCCATAAGGGTAGCATTATCCCGGGCCAGAAAAAAAATAAGAGAAGAATTGATAAAAAAACACAACTATGGAATTAGATAAAATAGAAGCCTTGCTGGTTAAATACGATGAGGGAGAGACCACCCTGGCTGAGGAAAAGATCCTGCAGGAGTATTTTGTTACTGCGAATGTTCCCCCGCATCTGGAGCATTATAAACTTCTTTTTTCCTATACCACAAAAGAACGCGCCTCATCGTATACAGGGAAGGTGGAGCTTAAATCCAAAATGAAGAGATTTGCCTTTGTGGGAATAGCCGCAAGCATTATTCTTGCAGTTGGATTATTTGTTTCCGTTAATAATGACCAGGAGGACTTCGCGGGACAGGACCTGGGATCATTAGAAAACCCGGAAGAGGCCTACTTTAAGGCAAAAGAAGCACTTCAAATGGTATCTGCAGCTCTTAATACCGGGAAAGAAGATTTAATATATGTTGAAGAATTTGATAAAGCCAAAAATAAATACATTAAATAATAATAAGTAAACACAAAATACAGATGAAAAAGCTAATAATTTTTGCAGTTGCAGGTCTTTTATCCACACTAGGATTTTCCCAGACCTTTGATAAATATGATTCTATGAAGGAGGTAGATGCAGTTGTAATGACCAGTAAAATGTTCAAGCTGCTTTCCAAAGTAGATCTAAGCGCAGATGATCCTGAGGCACAGCAGTATCTCAACCTAATTGATAATTTAAAAGAGATTAGAGTTTATAGTTCCCATAATCAATCCATCAGGACCCAAATGGCTACAGATGTAAGTTCCTACCTTAATAAAGGAACCCTGGATGAATTAATGAGGGTGAGCGAAAGTGGAAATAACATTAAATTTTATTCCAAACCGGGGCGTAATGACAATTTTGTAAGTGAACTCTTTATGTTTATGGAGGGCCAAAAAGAAGGGAAGCCGGTTTCAGTAATAATGAGTATAACGGGAGATCTTGATCTTTCCAAGATATCACAGTTAACGTCAGACCTTAAAGTTCCTGGATCTGAAGAATTGAAAAATGTAAAAACCAATAACCGTTCATAATATGAAATGGATCAACACCTTAAGCATAGTTAGTCTGGCAGTCGTAATGACTGCTTGTAATAACGACCCAAGTTTGCAGCAGTATTATGTAGAGAATCAATCCAATAAAGATTTTGTTGCAATAGATGTGCCTACCAGTTTGTTCACGAACGCTGAATCTCTTAATGAAGACCAGAAGAAAACCCTGGAAACTGTGAAGAAAATAAATGTGTTGGCAATTCCTCAAAAAACCGAAAATAAGGAAAGGATCGAAGAGGAAAAAGCCAATGTGAACAATATCCTGAAGGATGAAAAGTACCAGCTCCTTATGAGACTTGGTGGAGGCGATTCTCGTGTGGAGATCTATTTCACAGGAGATGAAGAGGCAATAGATGAATTAATTGTATATGGCTTTGATGAAAACCGCGGGATGGGGATAGCACGTGTACTTGGAGAAGATATGAACCCCAGTGAGATTATTAGTTTAATGAGATCGCTTGAGAAAGGCGATCTTGACCTTGATGGCTTATCAGGAATAGCTCAAATGTTTACAGATAGTAATGGCACAAAGGAAGCTGAATAGACTCCCTTTAATTTAAAAATAAAAATGCCCGGAGCAAAATTGGTCCGGGCATTTTTTATTAATCAAATAAACTTAAATTCCGGTATAATTTTGCGGTGTAATAGATTTAAGTTCAATTTTTATTTCTTCAGATACTCTAAGGGTTTCGATGAATCCTGCGATACTTTCCTGGGTTATTCCCTCGTTAGTCCTGGTAAGACCTTTTAGAGCTTCGTAAGGATTCTCATAACCTTCCCTGCGCAGAATGGTTTGGATAGCTTCTGCCACAACAGCCCAGTTATTTTCGAGGTCCTGCTGGATCTTTGATTCGTTAAGAAGCAATTTGCCAAGACCTTTGAGGGTAGAATGGAATGCAATTAGGGTATGGCCCAATGGTACCCCGATATTTCTTAATACAGTACTATCTGTAAGGTCTCTTTGCAGTCTACTCACCGGTAATTTGGCAGCCAAATGTTCAAAGATTGCATTGGCTATCCCCAGGTTACCTTCACTGTTCTCAAAATCTATAGGGTTTACCTTATGTGGCATAGCAGAGGAACCTACTTCCCCTTTTTTAATCTTTTGTTTGAAATAATCCATGGAAATATAGGTCCAGAAATCCCTGTCCAAATCCAAAATGATGGTATTAATGCGCTTTAGATTATCAAAAAGCGCAGCCATATTATCGTAATGTTCAATTTGAGTAGTAGGGAAGGAGTGGTCCAGTCCTAAATTATTTTCCACGAAATTTGATCCAAACTCTTTCCAGTCTATATTTGGATAAGCTACTTTATGCGCGTTGTAATTTCCCGTTGCCCCCCCAAATTTAGCTGAATGTGGCACCTTCTTTAATTGATCGCGTTGGACTTTTAAACGGGTAGTGAAAACTTCCATTTCCTTACCAAGTCTTGTTGGTGAAGCAGGTTGACCGTGAGTGCGGGCAAGTAAAGGTATTTCTTCCCATTCATTGCTAAGCTCTTCAAGCTTCCCTATGATCTCTTCCAAAACGGGAAGATAAGCTTCATCAATGGCTTCCATTAAGCTTAGAGGAACCGCAGTATTGTTAATATCCTGGGAGGTAAGTCCAAAGTGG
Source organism: Gillisia sp. (assembly GCA_035461025.1). Taxonomy (GTDB): domain Bacteria; phylum Bacteroidota; class Bacteroidia; order Flavobacteriales; family Flavobacteriaceae; genus Gillisia. Next base: position 3,358 of record DATHWA010000289.1, read on the forward strand.
ATAAACTCCCTGCTTTTGTTTAACCCCAGCTCTTCAAATTTATTCTTTATAAAATATTCTACCGCTTTGACATCATGGTTTGTAGTTTTTTCAATTTCTTTTACAGCAGCAGCGTCTTCTGAAGTAAAATTTTTATAGATATCCCTTAATCCTCCAAAGCTATTTTGGTCTACTTCTTTTAGCTGGGGAAGAGGTAATTCACATAGAGCTATGAAATATTCTATTTCAACCCGTACTCTATACTTTATAAGGGCTTCTTCACTAAAGTATTTTACAAGGGTCTGGGTTTTTTGATGATATCTCCCGTCAATAGGTGAAATTGCTGTAAGCGGTGTCATTCTTGCTAATTTGAATTAAGGCGCTAATATAAGCCTTTAACGAATTTTAGAGGGAGTCTTTGCGGGTTTAATTTAATAGGTGTTTTAGGTTTTTGAGTATTGTTATTACTGTCCGGGGAGTAATTTTTTTACAAGGGCAGGGACGCCAACGGCTGCTTTCTCAGAAAGTATAGTTATATCCGGCCGGTGGTAAAGGGCGGGAGCAGGGTCTATAAAATAGATCTCGCTGTCTTCCCGGGCAAAATCCATTAGAGCTGCAGCGGGATATACCTGGAGAGAGGTTCCAATTATTATAAGAATATCTGCTTTTTCTGTAATCTCAATGGCAAAAGGGAACAAAGGTACTGCTTCACCAAACCAAACAACATGTGGCCTCAATTGATGATTATGTTCACAGAAATCCCCAATATTGAGGTCTTTTTTCCAATCTAATATAAGATCTTCATCAAAAGTACTTCGCACTTTTAGCAGTTCCCCGTGAAGATGCAACACCTGGGAGCTCCCGGCACGTTCGTGAAGATCATCCACATTCTGAGTTATAATCTTTACATCATAATGTTTTTCAAGTTCTGCAAGTGCGTAATGCGCCGCGTTTGGTTCAACTGCCAGCAGCTGCCTTCTTCGCTGATTGTAAAATTCGAGAACATTTAAAGGATCATTTTCCCAGCCCTGGGGAGAAGCAACTTCCATTACATCATGGCCCTCCCATAGACCATCTGCATCCCTAAAAGTTTTAATTCCGCTTTCTGCGCTTATTCCTGCACCTGTAAGAACAACAATCTTTTTCATTTAACTTTTCTTTTTCTGAAAAGTAAATTACAAATAAATATGAAACTTGTTGATATGTACATTTAGTATATAGCAAGCAAAAGGCTTGTAAAAATGCTAAATCTGTATGTCTCTAGATGTCTAAATAATTTGAGGAGATAGTTATAAAACCAAATAAAATACTAAATTTACGTCTTAACCTCCATACAAGCTGTTAATATGTTCGTAAATGGGGTGCTTTTTTGACTTTCTTAAAATAATTTAGTTGGTATCTTAAACTAATTAAATTATGAAAAAGTTATTTTTTGCCCTGTTTGCTGTTGGATTATTAGCGGGTTGTACTGCAGAATCACTTGATGAATATGAAAACTACAGCGTCGACAAAACAAAAATACAGCGACCTGGTTCCCAGGGAATCTATATGGATGAAGTTGACAAAGACAAAATACGACGACCAGGTTCTCAAGGTAACGATTAGAACCTTTGCAAGCATTCTTGTAGCCTTAGCAGGTATAATGCTTTTTGCAGACAAGGTAATTTCTATAGAACTGGCAGAACTCTATGGATTTGCAGATTCTCAAACCCTAATTTGGGTATTTACACAATCTGTTTCTCCACTTTTATTAATGGTAGGCTTAATTTTTAAGCCATATAAAATTGCACTTACCATCCCGGTATATATGTATTTCGTCCAGCTTTACTGGGTTTTTAATCCCGGGATTCGCTTTGACGATATTCTTTTGCAGGCATATGCCTTTGGCGCTGTACTTGGCTTCGTAACACTTGTGATTGCGATAAATTGGTTTTTTCACAGAGCCAGTGCAAAAAGACAGCGAACCATAGGTCAATTAGAAAGGGCACTTGACCTGGACCTTATGGAAGGGATACAGGTTCTTATACGCTTTATCGTTGTCGATATTAAAAGAAAGTATATAACAGATGATAACAGGAAGGATTATGTAAAGGATTATATGGCAAAGCTTGATAAGATAGACCAATGCTAAAAAAAGTCTATGCCCTAGCATTATTGGGGGACTTAAAGGGAAAGGGATTTCTGGATAAAAACAGTTCCAAAGAAATTCTTCGGGATATTAAAGAGTATCTTGACGATGAGGCAGACCGCCCGTCTATGGAGAAAGTGTAAGTTTTAGGTGTTTTTTAGTGGACAGAGGAAAGTGGAGAGGGGAAAGTTGGACGTGTTTTGCTCTGCTGTGGTTTTTGGTTGTAGATTTAAGGTTGTAAGTTGTTAGAAATCGGGGTGTGTTTTTTCTTTTCTCTTTTTTCTTTGTTCTCTGTATTTTAAAACGTTCTAAATCATGACAGGGGAATTGCAAGTAATGATATCCTGAGTTCCTCAATAAGATCTTTCTTTTTATTTTCAGTAAATAGTCCATAGAGAAAGTCTTTCTTTTTATGCCCGGCTACAACAAGATCAATATTTCGCTCCTCTTCAATTTTTTTAATTGATTTTATAACAGCTTCTTCTATTAAAAGCCCTTCCGCCTTTACGTTAAAATTCTCTTCCAACTGCTGCATCCATTGTTTAATAGCGGCAGGTTCTCTTTTGTGTGCTCTTCGGTTCTTTTGTCAAATACATATTGAGGGCCCGTTTCCC
>DATHWA010000290.1:0-1501 GCA_035461025.1 Gillisia sp.
ATCTCGGCCGTTTGCACAGGTTTATTTCCTTCCTGCCTGGCAATAAATGCAAGGGCCTTGATTCCGTATTTGGTTTTTTTGGAAAGCATGCAGCGAATATAATTAATAAATTCTTTGGCTTTCTTTCCTGTAGGTCCAAATCTGCTTTCTTTAATCTTCCTATATTTTTTTTATAAAGGCAATTGCCTGTTGCAGGTCATTAATGATATCTTCCACATGCTCCAGTCCCACTGAGATCCTGATAAGTCCTGGTGTGATCCCGGCTTCCAGCCTTTCTTCCTCACTTAACTTACTGTGAGTAGTAGAGGCGGGATGTGTTACAATGGTACGGGTGTCTCCAAGATTTGCGGTGCGCGAGCATAACTTTACCTTATCAATAAATTTACTGCCAGCTTCTATCCCTCCCTTTATTTCAAATGATATGATGTTTCCCCCTTGTTTCATTTGTTTCTTTGCAATTTCATATTGAGGGTGAGAAGGTAGAAAGGGATATTTGACCCTCTCCGCCCCAGGCGTTTTTTCGAGAAAATCAGCCACCTTTAAGGCGTTTTCACAATGTCTGTCTACTCGTACCGCCAGGGTTTCAAGACTTTTGGAAAGCACCCAGGCATTGAAGGGGGATAAGGCGGGACCTGTATTTCGGGAAAAAAGATATATCTCCCTCACCAGATCTGCCCTACCTACTGTTACCCCACCAAGCACCCTACCTTGCCCGTCGAGAAGTTTCGTTGCGGAGTGGATCACAAGATGGGCTCCAAATTTAATGGGATTCTGTAAATACGGAGTCGCAAAACAATTATCTATTACCAGCAACAAATTGTGTTTTTTAGCGATCCTTCCTAATTCCTCAAGGTCAAGAATATCCACGCCGGGATTGGTTGGAGTCTCTGCAAAGATCATTTTAGTTTCCGGCTTAATCAGTGCTTCAATCGCTCCCACTTCATCTATATTAAAATAGGAGTGTGAAATATTCCATTTTGGAAAATACTTTGTAAACAGGCTATGCGTAGATCCAAAAATGGACCGTGCCGAAATGATGTGATCCCCACTGTCCAGAAGTGCCGAAAGTGTTGAAAAAATTGCTGCCATCCCCGTAGCAAAGGCAAATCCTGCTTCTGCACCTTCCATCCTGGCTATTTTTTCTGCAAATTCGGAAGTATTTGGATTTGAGAACCTGCTGTAAATATTCCTCTCCTTTTCTTCTGAAAATGAAGCACGCATATCTTCGGCATCCTCAAAAACATAACTTGAGGTAAGATACAGGGGAACCGAATGTTCCTGATATTGGGTTCGTTCTGTCTGGGTTCTTATTGCTGTAGTTTCAAAATGAGCGTCGTCTAAATAGGTCATATATCAGTCAAGTTTTTCTGTAAGTTTTAAAATATCCGAAAGTACTCCCCTTGCCGTAACCGCCGCTCCTGCTCCTGCTCCCTGAATAACCAGGGGCCTGTCACCATAGGATTCGGTATAAATTTCGAAGGAGGCATCTGCATGCTGCAAA
>DATHWA010000291.1:0-1728 GCA_035461025.1 Gillisia sp.
GAGATTCAGGAGGAAGTCGGCATTATTCAGAAGATTCGCCAGATCATAAGAAAGATCAAATTTCCTCCCGGTTCGCGCAGGGAAAAGAATGAAAAGATAAAAGACCTGATAAGCAAATCCCTGGAATCGCAGGAAATTGTAGACCTGGCAAAAATGTACAACCTGGATAAGATCGATATTTCCATTGTCGATGATCGTTTTCAGGCCATTGTAAAGGAAAAAGGCGACGAAAACATTAAAGTAGAACTGCTGCGCAGGATCATCAATGACGAGATACGGGTGCGAATGCCCAAGAACATCCGCCGGATGCGCAAGCTGAAAGACGAGCTGGAAAAAGTGCTGAGCAATTACCACAGGAATTCGCTGGATTCCATAGCCGCCATCAAGCACCTGCTGGACATCGCGAATGAATTTCAGCAGGACGATATCAGGACCAGGCAACTCGGTTTAACAGAGGATGAACTCGCTTTCTATGACCTGTTATCTGCCAACGAAAAGCTCCTCAACCAAACCGGTCCCATCCAGGATCTGGTGCATACCGTGGTAAACTCCGTCAAGAAAAACCTCCAGCTCGACTGGACCAAAAAAGAAGACGCCCGCGCCGCCATTCGGCTGGCAGTGAAAAAAGAATTACGCGGCAAAGTGCCATTTTCTGAGTTGGATAATTTGCTGAAGGAGGTTATTGAGCAGGCAGAGGGGCAGTATGGGGATTGGCCTTTGGAAGCGTAGGTGCCTTTTAATTTTATTAGGTTTTATCGTACATACATAAAAATTTAAAAGATCCAAAATGAAAACTTTTATATCCGATTTAATTCCAAAAATTCAAAAATTCAGTCAAAAATTGGATGATTTGGCGCTCATCATAAATCAACAGTGGGTATTAGTAAATGATCTAAGTAATTTAAAAACTACATATATTTTTCGGGAGGGAGGAACTTTATTAATCGCTGAAAATGGGTTAGTAAGTAAAGCCAAATGGGAATATCTAAATTCCGATTCTTTCTTAATTGAGAATGGAGCTCAGACCTTTTTAATGCAACAATCTTTTAAAAGTGAAGATGTTTTAGTAATGAACTTAGATGGGGATAAAAGTTATGCTTTCTTCATAAATGAAAGTAAATATAAGGGGTCAATAGACAATATAGATGATCTAATGAGGTATCTCGAAGTTAAATATCTAAAGATTATGTACTTAGAGCCACAAAACAAATACTATTATATGGAATTTTATAAAGAGTATGGGCCATATACAGCAGATCAATTAATCCTGAAAATGAAAAGAAAATTTATAAACCCTTCCTGTTTTATAAGGTTGGAAGATGAAAAAAATTATAGTGGTGGGATGAGAGTAAGGGACTTAATGGAGATTAAAAACTCCTAAGCTATGAATAATAACTCCAATAGATAGTTTATTAGAATTGTAGTTTAAATACATCATCAAAGAAGGAAATCATATAAATTAATCAATACTTAACCTAATCCCTGATTATGAAAAAACTATTACTCTGTTTTTTAATATTATGTACCACCTGGATCGCAAAAGCTCAAACCTGCGAAGATTTAATGAAATCTGTCAAATCAGGATACGGTACAACCTACAACAGCCCAACAAGTGACGCAATATCAAAAGTCACTTTTTACACTAAATCAATCGATTACAAAACCTACCATTTTGCAATTGTTTGTTTCAAACAAAAATATTCCTACTCCTGCAATGAATACATCTAC
>DATHWA010000292.1:0-3142 GCA_035461025.1 Gillisia sp.
AAAATCTACCGGGTAAATTATTCAGTTCTATCCAGAAATAGATCACTTTGTGTTAGCTGGATAAGCTTTTCATCTTCCTCGCCCAGCACCCTCTTGGTCCTTAGGTATCTATTGTAATTATACTCGTCAAAATCTTCAGCATTGGGATCCATATTGCTTATGTGCACGTCTCCCATCGCATGTATGAACTTGTTGTCCCCAATCCACATTCCCACATGAATCACCCTTTCTGAAGAAGTTGCTGTGGCTTTTCTTCCGAAGAATAAAAGATCCCCGGGAATCAGATTTTCAAAATTTCTTGTGGAATCCACTTCCACCCCGGTGTGTATTTGCTGGGAAGCATCCCGCGGAAGGATAATGCCGTTAAGGAAAAAAATAGTTTTAGTGTAACCGCTGCAATCAACCCCCTTGGCTGATGTTCCTCCCCATAGGTAAGGAATACCCATAAAGGCTTTAGAGGTTTCAATCAAAGTTTCCCCGGTTGGCTGAAGCCCTGCAAGCCATTGCTCATAAGGCTGGGCGTGGGTTTGTTCTATATAACCCTCTTTTCCGTGCGGATACTTAACCTTATAAAATCCGTTTTCCTCTCCCAGGATTTCAAGGATATTCCCGGCAACAAGGTCGCTAACCACCTGCGATTCTGCACTTGCACCTTCATATGCAAAGCCGTATGTCTTTAAATAGATCACTTTATCTGCAGCTTTCCACGTAGACAGGTCATTCTTTGAGAAAGGAGTAACCCCACCGTAATCTACCCAGGCCAGGTATCCCTCCGGGGTCTGGATATAATACCAGCCGCCGTCTTTTTTGTAAACCTTTACAGGAGTTCCAAGGATCGCCTGAGTAACCAGTTCTGATGAATGCGATGGTTTGGACCTCAAATTGGCAACAGATATTTTAATAACGCCCTCTGTATTTCCCTCCATTTCTGCTGAAGGAAGCATACTAATACTGTCTGTAAAAGCAATATTCTCTGCCTGTAGTTTCTGTTTTAAAGCGCTTACCGCCTGCGGAAGGTTGGATTCTCCTTTTAAAATATAAGTCCCATTTTCGTTATAGGATTCAACATCAAATAAGGCCACTCTTCCATCAGGAGCATACTCAGACTTTATAGCTTTGATGTGTGTTTCAGACTCATTTATAGCCGGGGCCGGAGCGGTAGTAGTATTTCTTGTGTTAACATCTGAAGTTTTGCAGGCCCCTGCAGTTAATACAAGGCCAAGAGCCCAAATCTTAAAAATTCCTGATCTATTCATTTTCTTCATTCTTTAATTCTTCTTTAAAAATAATCAATTTTGCGCCTGTACCGTTACGGTCCGGGAAATGAGTTTTTCCGTCATATACCTTCACGCCATCTGCAATATCATTTTTTATGAGCAATCCCCCATCCATATCCACATAATCCAGCAAAGGTAATAACTGGCCAATTGCCGAGATTCCAACGGTGGATTCCGTCATACAGCCTACCATTACCTTCATCCCAAGTTCCCTGGCTTCCGCGATCATTCTTCTGGCGGGTGTTAGTCCGCCGCATTTGGTGAGCTTTATATTCACACCGTGAAAATAACCTTCACATTTGCTAACGTCACTTTCCTTAATACAACTTTCATCTGCAATCAACGGAAGTACAGATTCCTTATAAACCATTGCCATTCCTTCCAAATCCCCTGCAGGTAGAGGCTGTTCGAGAAATTCCACCCCCAATTCTTTGAGAATAGGCGCGTATTTTATGGTTTGTTCAGCTGTCCAGGCACAGTTGGCATCGACCCTGAAAACAGCGTCTGTATGTTTTCTTAGTTCCCGGATGATCTCCACATCCTCCTCTGTACCCAGTTTTATCTTGTACAAAGGCCAGGGAAACTCCGTTATCTTTTGGACCATCACCTCCAGCGTATCAATCCCAATAGTATAATTGGAAAGTGGCAAATCCGTTAATTCTAATCCCCATAACTTATATAATGGCTTGCCATTCCTCTTCCCGTGCAGGTCGTGCATCGCTATATCCAGAGCACATTGGGCAAAGGAATTTCCTTTAAAATGTGGATTGGTTATTTCCCAAAGTTCTTCCGGGGTTTTATGAATATTTTCAGCAATTAAAGGTTCTATGGCTTTAATAATAGCGCTCATACTTTCCACATCAACTCCGTAATAAGAAGTAGCGGCAGCTTCCCCGTAGCCGGTAAAACCACCATCTGAAAGTTCTACGATCAAAGTCTCCTGAAAATCCCGTGCCGTATGGCTTATACGGAAAGTGTTCTTTAATTCTAATTTATATTTATAGGTCTTCAGCTTCATTAGCATGTTCTGCGTATTTCCGAAAAGCTTGAATTTAGCATTTTTTCCGTGTTCTAAAATGTACAAAGGCTTCAGCTTAACATATGCATAAACCGGACCAGCTATACACTTCTGAAATTTCTGAGGGATCAAATTTATTACAAAGTACTTGTCTTCGATAAAATTTAATCAATCTTTCCCATTGTTCTTTCCGCTTCCGCAGTTATTATGAAGGAAAAAGATTTTCAGAAGTTATATTCCCTTGTTGGCCTGCTTTCCTTTTAACAGGTACAAGCCTAAACAGGTAATTGCTGCGTTCACAATTAAAATCTCAAAACCAAAAATGTATCCGTTAAACCAGGCAGCAGAGTTGTAATCAAGAATTACGGAAATAATTGGAGATAAAATAACCACATAGGGAACAAATTTGTCATTTACGCTCCGTTTAGATAGCAATCCGAAAGCAAATAACCCCAGTAATGGCCCATATGTGAAACCGGCAACTTTAAATACCGCACTTACAACACTACTATCATTAAGACTATTAAACACAATAATTACACAGAACATTAAGACGGTGAACCCAATATGAACCAGCATCCGGGTCCTGTTCTGGTTCTTTACTTCATGTTTTTTAATGTTCAGAATATCTACGCAAAATGAGGTTGTAAGCGCTGTAAGGGCAGAATCTGCACTTGAGAAAGCTGCAGCAATAATTCCCAGGAGGAATACAATTCCCGCCACGGCTCCAAAGTGATTAAGCGCCAGCATGGGATAAAGTTCATCTGTTCTTCCGGGGATCTCAATTCCCTGTGTCATGGCATATTGATATAATAATACACCAAGGGCCAGGAATAAAACAGTAGCG
>DATHWA010000293.1:0-2568 GCA_035461025.1 Gillisia sp.
GGATTTATTTCATCATCAACATCCGTACAGGCCATTTATACCGGAGAATGCCACAAAGTTGATAGTTGGCACTCTTCCCCCTCCCCGTTTTACTACGGGTGACCTCAAAGAAGGTGATGTAGATTTTTGTTATGGTAGCAGGGACGGGCTTCTTTGGGTAGTGCTGGATAAAATGTTTGATCTTAATCTTAAATATGAGAATACTGCTGAAGCTATTGAACAACGAGAAAATTTTCTAAGAAAAAGAGGGATAGGAATTTGTGATATGGTCGAGAGCAGCAGAAGGCAAAAGATCGATGCTTCAGATCTTGGTATGAAACAGGTGGAGATGCGCAATATGATAGAAATTCTTAAGGCTCACCCTCAAATTGACACCCTGCTATTCACCGGAGGCAACAGTAAGAATGGCCCGGAATATTTTTTTAGAAGGCATATTAAAGAAAGCGGAGAAGACATTAATCTTAAAGTAATCTCCAATGAAGTACCCAGGGTTCACCAGTTTGTTTTAGACGGGAGACTTATCAATACTGTTTCCTTAACTGCACCATCAGGATCTGCTAATCGGGCAATAGGAAGTATGGAACATTATAAACACAAGAAACTAAAAGACCCTGAATTCAATACGATTGATTTCAGGGTCTTGCAGTATAAAGGTTATTTCTAGACAAAGGAAAACTATTCCAGTTCTTTCTTTTCCTGGTCTGCCAGGGTGGTTGGTTTTATTTTGAACTTTTTACGTTTTGGTCTAAGCCTTCCGTGGGTTCCAATTGCTATTTTACCACGCTTGGTTTTCTTGTCTCCTCTGCCCATTTTTTATTTTTTGTCCTGTTGGTCTTTAATTGTTTTCTTACCTGTATCAATATCACTTGGCCGGTCTCTGTTGCCAATGTTTTTCAAAGGATCTGTATCTGTATCCTTTCTCTTTTTCTTATTATCTTCAATACGTCCCATAATTTCAAATATTTTAGATTCACTTCTAATATACAATAAGAAAACTCTCAGGTCTCCTAATAACCTGTTACAATTTGGTTAAAGCTTATCGTATACTCTTAACAAACTGAGAAATTTTTTCAGTACCATCTGCAGTGAGATGTTTAATGAAAGCACTACCTATAATAGCCCCTTTGGCAAATTTTGTAGCCTGCAGGAAGCTTTCATTATCACTTATCCCAAAACCTACAATTTGAGGATTCCTAAGTTCCATTGCTGCAATCCTTTCGAAGTATTTTGTAGTTTCTTCTCCAAATCCTGAAGTAGCCCCAGTAACACTTGCGCTGCTTACCATGTAGATGAACCCGTTTGAAACTGAATCAATATAGCGCACTCTTTCTTCTGAAGTCTGGGGAGTGATAAGGAACACATTCACCAGGCCATGCTTCTCAAATATTTCCTTATAATTTTCTGAATATACATCTACCGGAAGATCAGGAATGATCAAACCGTCTATTCCTGCTTCACTACATTGTTTGCAGAACCGCTCTACTCCATACTGAAGAATAGGATTGAAATAACCCATTATCAACAACGGAATAGATACAGTCTCCCTTATTTCTTTAAGTTGTTCAAATAGTTTATTAGTTGTCATTCCGGCTTTCAAAGCAGCAGTAGAACTTGCCTGAATGGTGGGCCCGTCTGCCAGAGGATCGCTAAAAGGTAATCCAATCTCGATCATATCCACTCCGCTTTTTTCAAGCTCCTGAATTATTGAAACGGTATCTTCCGGTTGGGGATAACCGGCGGTAAAATATATGGAAAGAAGTTTTTTGTCTTCCTGTAATTTCTGGTTTATTCTATTCATTTCTAACTATATTTCTTATTGGAGGTTTGATCCCCGGTACATTTTATATTTCTGAAGGAGTTTATTACAAATTGAAATATTCAATATAAGAGCTAAGATCCTTATCACCCCTTCCTGAAAGGTTTACAACAACCACATCCTCTTCTCTGAATTTTCTGTCTTCGAAAATGGCCAGGGCGTGAGAGGTCTCAATGGCCGGAATGATACCTTCCAGTTTTGCCAATGCAAGGCCCGCCTTCATAGCATCATCATCTGTCACCGAAATAAATTCTGCACGGCCACTTTTGAACAAATTGGCATGCATAGGACCAATGCCCGGATAATCGAGTCCGGCTGATATGGAATAAGGTTCGGTTATTTGTCCATCCTCAGTTTGCATCAATAAGGTCTTGCTGCCATGTATAATACCTTCTTTTCCCAGGGCAGAGGTTGCTGCGCTTTCCCCGGTGAGGATACCTTTTCCTGCAGCTTCCACCGCTATGATCCCAACTTCAGGATTATCGAGATAGTGATAATAAATCCCGGCGGCGTTACTACCTCCACCTACACAGGCTACCACATAATCCGGATCCTCCCGGTTTTCCTTTTCAAGCAATTGCTTCTTAACCTCTTCAGAAATTACACTTTGGAACCTTGCCACCATATCCGGATAAGGATGAGGTCCCACTACAGATCCTATGATATAATGGGTGTCCACAGGATTATTGATCCAGTCCCGAATAGCCTCATTGGTAGCATCCTTTAACGTCCGACTTCCGGAAAGTGCAGGG
>DATHWA010000294.1:0-5293 GCA_035461025.1 Gillisia sp.
ATCTTTCTCATTTTCATTTAATTTTTCATTTCCTGTTATCATTCAATCTTTGAACAGGGTTTAAAGTTTCTGCGATAATTTCAACAAAAATGCAGTTCTGGGTACTTCACCCGGAGTTGTATTATGGAAATAATTGTGATAGCCAAAAGGCCGGTCTAATAGAAAGTGGCTATTTCTGCCGTAACTAATTATCAGAAAAGGACCGGAGCTGTAAGAGAAGTTATTATCACAGACATAGATGCAGAAGGTAGTTAATTACCTTGGCATTGTAATATTCGGAAAATCTCACTTAATCTACACGTATATCCTGGTAGTCCTTGTTTTCATCAAATTTAACTTCAGCAAAAGGACAAAGAGGATCTATTTTCATGTTGTTTTCACGGGCGAACTCCACGCTTTTCTTCACAAGGCGGGATGCAAGGCCTTTCCCTTCAAGTTCCTGGCGGGTTTCAGTATGGTCTATAATCATAATTCCATTACCCTGGATGGTGTAGGTAAGCTCTGAGATTATACCCTTATCATCTTCCATATAGAACATCCCCCTGCGGTCGCTTTCCTTATGTTTGATTTGTTCACTCATAAATTTAAGGTTTAAATTCCCCGTCGACTATTCCGTACTTTATGGATTCTTCTGCATCCATCCAGTAATCACGGTTAAAGTCTTTAAGGATCTTCTCACGGGTCTGGTCACAATTTTCTGCAAGAATTTTTGCACTCAATTCTTTTATCTTTAGGATCTCTGTTGCCTGGATTTCAATATTAGAAGCTTGTCCTTTTGTACCCCCGCTTGGTTGGTGAATCATCACCTTTGCATGCTTTTGAATAAATCTACGTCCTTTTGCTCCACCTGAAAGCAGGATGGAACCCATGGATGCTGCCAAACCGGTACAAATCGTAGAAACGGGACTTTGTAGAGATAACATTGTATCATATATTGCAAACCCATCTGTCACATATCCGCCAGGACTGTTTATAAAAAGCTGAATTTCTGTATTGTCTATCGCATCTAAATATAATAAACGGTCTATTACGTGTTTGGCATTTTTATCGTTAACCTCGCCCCACAAGAAAATTTTACGTTGTTTTAAAAATTGCTCATCTATAAGATCCTGGGCTTTACCGGTTTTTTCTTTCATATTTATTATTTATTGTTTTTTAATGGTCATATGCAATTTGCACATCTTCCTCGTAGATATTTTTCAAATCCTGGATATACTTATTCCATAAGTATTTGAAAATCTAAAGATTATTAAAAGCTAAAATTATGACTATTTTCGCAGAAAACTGCAGGATGGATTTGGCATTTAACAAGATTTTAAAGAAAGACATTGAGGTTGTGCTTCCTTTTGTTCAGGAATTAGGTGATTATCAAACAGATGTAGAGGTATTGAGAACCCGTTTTCTGGAAATGTTTGACCAAAATTATGAATGTTTTGGAGTGTATTTTAAGGCAGATTTAATCGGCGTCTTTGGTCTTTGGTTCATGACCCGGCACTATGCAGGCAGGTCCTGTGAACCTGATCACGTAATTCTAAAACCTGAATATCAAAATAAAGGTCTGGGAAAGAAAATATTCGAATTCATATTCCAATATGCACAGGATAAGGGTTGTGAGACTACAGAGCTCAATTCCTATGTCCACAATTTTAGATCTCATAAATTCTATATGAATCATGGCTTTGTGATCAAGGGATATCATTTTTTAAAAAAGCTGTAAAAAATTTTGGAAGTTGAAAAACTTAACGATTATATTTGCAGTGTCCTTGCGGGAGTAGCTCAGTTGGTAGAGCGTCAGCCTTCCAAGCTGAATGTCGCCGGTTCGAACCCGGTCTCCCGCTCAAAAGAAAAACCTCATCTACTTGATGGGGTTTTTTTATGCAACACCTTTAAAATCAAAGCAGCAATTAGGATAGATAGAACCTAAAAGTCGAAATTTCTAAAAAATAGACAACCCGGTCATCGTAGTAAGTTTTTCCAAGGCAGCCATCCCTAATTCAGAATTACCTTTCTCATTGAGAATAGGACTCCAAACCGCAACAGAATATTGTGCAGGATGAATGGCAACAATACCACCTCCCACACCACTTTTTCCCGGAAGGCCCACTTCAAAACTAAATTCTCCCGCCTCATCATAAAATCCGCAGGTTTGCATTAAGGCATTTATACGTTTTACCTTTGTCTTAGAAAGGATCTTTTCGCCGGTTTCGAGCATTTTTCCGTTATTGGCGAAGATCATAAAGGCTTTGGAAAGCTCCTCACAGGACATAGCTAGTGAGCATTGATGAAAGTAGAAATCAACGATTGGTTCCACATCATTCTTGATGTTTCCCAGGGCCTTCATGTAATTTACCAGGGCATAATTTCTGTAACCGGTAGATTTTTCAGAAGCAGCGATTTTTGCATCATATTCTATACTTTCATCCTCACTTATCTTTCTCACGAAATCCAAAAGTTCCTTTTTTGGATCGTCTAGATTAGAAACCAGGATATCACATATCACGAGTGCTCCCGCATTAATAAACGGATTTCTGGGAATTCCATGCTCATATTCCAGCTGGGTAAGAGAATTAAAGGGGTCCCCGGAGGGCTCTACATCTACGCGGTCCCAAAGATCTTCCCCCAGAATTTGCATGGCCATGGAGAGAGTGAACACTTTGGAGATACTTTGGATAGAAAATTTTTCCTTGCTGTCCCCAAAGGAATAGTGTTCTCCCTTTCCCTTGTAAAGATGCATTCCAAACTTTTTAGGATCTACTTTGGCAAGTTCCGGAATATAGGAAGCTACCTCCCCGTAAATATCCCTGTGACTAAGTTCTTCATGTATGTTGTCCAATACTTCCTGGTATTCCATATTAGTTTAAATGTGTTAAACTGCTGTTAGGTTCCATTTCGAAAGGTACTTCATCTACTTTAAAAATTCTGGCCGGAAGAGGGCCTTTTAACGAAATTTTATCAGCCTTTATCTCAATCCAGCTGCCTTCCCGAAGACCTACAACCGGCTGTGTATTGATGGTGTGGAACTCTTTTATCCGGGTTTCCCTGGTTTCTCCCTTATGGGTTGAATTTACATCTGGATCCAAATAATGCGGATTGATATTAAATGGTACTATTCCAAGGGTTTGAAAACTGGGAGGGTAAATAATGGGCATATCATTCGTGGTTTGCATAGTGAGACCGGCTATATTGGTCCCGGCGCTGGTTCCCATATAAGGAGTACCGGCAAGAATGGTATCCCTTAATGCCGCCATGATTTTGTGTCGGTAAAGCTTTTCAACCAGGAGGAAAGTATTACCTCCACCTGTAAAAATTGCCCTGGCATCTATTATGGCCTTTGCAGGATCTGGAAATTCGTGTAGTCCTTTTACCGTTAAACCTATGGCTTTAAAGGCCCGGGTAACATTGTTGGTATACTCCTCATGAGTGATTCCTCCGGGCCTTGCATAAGGTATAAAAATCACTTCCGCACAATTTTCAAAGTGGATTTTTACCTCAGGAAGTATATATTCAAGATACTCCTGGCCGTGAATGGTGGAGGTACTGGCAAGAATTGCATTTTTCATCTTAGTAATGTTTTATTATCGCCGGAATAACTAGCTTTAACCCGGACGAGGAATGGTGTAAATTTATGGAAAGTGCCGGTTTAACAAAAGTTTAGGCGCGACTTATAAAAATAATAAGAAATTCAATTGTTTCTTTAATAACAAATAAGACTCCTGATTTCGGGAAACTTTTTTGTCCTTAACCTACGAAGTATGTTTCTACCTATATTAGGAAAATAAAATAAATCATGAAAAGAGCCCTCTTAATAGTTTTTTTGTTAATCGTTAGTAACTCAATGTCCGGCCAGGAGAAAGAGAGGGTGCGGGTGCAGGGTACGCTGCAAATGCCGGAAGATGAGGAAGTACAAGGGGTAAGTATATTTAACCTTAACACCAATACAGGAACTGTTTCCAATGATAATGGCCAGTTTAGACTGGAAGTGGGGTTAAATGATAGTATACAGGTTTCTGCAATTCAATTTCAGGAGTTTACTGTAATTATCAACGAAGGGGTAATGGAATCCCGTATTTTGAACATCAATATTACAGAAGTAGTTAACCAGCTGCCGGAAGTCATAGTAAGTCCTTATGATCTCACGGGAAATGTGAATGTAGATGTAACCAGGATTCGCGTGGTACAAACTCCGGATACCCTCACCTCCAGAGAAGCCCGGTATATGTATTTTGAAGAGGACACCGGCCCACAATTCACTTCTCCAAGGCGCAATGAAGCTATGGAAATGAGCAGGACGCGAATGATTAATGGATTAAATTTTGTAAACTTGTTTAAGGAACTTCTTATTTTAAGTAAAAGAGATCATATTCAAAATCCGGAAGAAAGGCACGCATGGGATGTAAGAGAACTTTATAGCGATGAGTTTTTCCGGCAGAACCTTGATATTGAACAGGAATTTATACCCGATTTTATTTATTACGCAGATGCCAACGGACTTGATGAGAAAATGCTACAGGAAGGTAACGAGTTGGACCTTATAGAATTTTTGATTGAACAAAGCAAAAAATATAAAAAACAACGAGCCAAAAATTAAGGCTGTAAAATCTTTTTAAAGGCAATGAGCAGGAATCTTATTTTAATTGCCTTTGCTATTTTCCTGGTGCAGTCTTCCTATTCCCAGGAAGAGATCTTGTTGAAAGGGAAATTATTTTCAAATTCTCTGGACGATTCCTCTGTACATATTATAAACCTAACAGCCGGGACCGGTACTGTAAATTCATCATCAGGAAGTTTTGAAATAAAAGTAAAGGAAAACGATATACTTCTCATTTCTTCTGTCCAGTTTGTAAATGAGGAGATCATTATTTCCCGGGAGATCTATAAAACCGAAAAACTGGAGGTGACATTAATGGAGGATGTCAATGAACTTGCTGAAGTTAAACTCAGGAATATTGGACTTACCGGGAATCTTAATACAGATGTTGCTTCCCTTGATATTGTAAAAGATATGCCCGTAAATATAAATTTTGGGGATATAAAATATTCCAGGTTTGAAGCAGATATCAATGATCCACAGGCCGCCCCGGACAATATCGCATTTCAACAGAATCAGGTAATGAGTCACCCCGGGGCTGCCAGCGTTGATCTTCTGGCTACGGCTAATCTTATAGGAGGCCTATTAGGAATCAAGAAGAAGCAGGCTTCGCCGCCTGTACGGGTGGTTAACAAACTATTATCCCAACAGGTAAGAGAAATCATGGGAGATTCTTTTTTTATTAAATCCCTTGGGATAAAAGAG
>DATHWA010000295.1:0-4554 GCA_035461025.1 Gillisia sp.
GTGCGGGCTTCGATTTGGATATTTCCCAAAAACCAGCTTTGGGGCCCGTAATACCATTCTGCAGATCGAGGTTGGCCATCTCGCTCCTGGTATAACCTGTCATATCTTGGAAAATCTGAAGTTGTGGAATAATAAAGGCCCATATTAAGGTCCCATAATTCGTGCGGCTGGTAAGCGATCTTTTGAAGCAGATTGATCTGGTTGTATCCGGTTGGCACTTGCAACCGGGGATCTTCATTGTTCACCAACACATCCTGCCCGTTCCTGGTTTCTACAAATGTAGGTCTTAAATACTCCGAGGGACCGTGACTCCCCATTCTTAGATCCCCAAAATCTGAATAGGAAATACTACTTAAAAAAGCCCATTTTTCATATCCAAGGTTCACATCTGCATGAACGGTCTTTTCATTACTGGCTGTTGAATATCTCGTGAAGGCGTTTCCTGTTACTTTCTCTTCCCTGAAAGAAAATACAGGTTTAAGGGTATAGAAGTTCATCACCCCTCCAATAGCATCACTGCCGTAGATCACAGAGCCCGGTCCAAGGATTACCTCTGCCTCCCTTACCGCAAGTGGATCTATAGAGATCACATTTTGGACATTCCCACTGCGGAAAATAGCATTGTTCATGCGCACTCCATCTACAGTGAGAAGCAGCCGATTTGTAGAAAAACCTCTAATCATGGGACTACCCCCTCCCATTTGGCTCTTTTGCACGAACACTTTCCCGGTTCGTTGAAGCATATCTGCAGAAGTTTGCGGATTGTTAAAAGCAATATCTGCCGGTTTGATGCTCACCAGTTTTTGAGGCACCTCCCTGCTTTTGGAATTAAATCTTGAAACCGAAAGAACTATCTCCTGCAGGCTGGTATCATCTATCACCAATAATACCCTACCTCCCGCCGCAAGGATCTGTGCTTTGGTGGTAACATGTTCCCTGTGAGAGACATGTTTAAATATGATCACCTCGCCCGATGAAAATTTAGAAAGATCTGCCCTTCCCTGGCCGGCCGTAAACGTGCTTTTAGTCTTATCTTTATTATATATCGCAACATAAGGCAGAGGAAGCCTACTTTCTTCTTCCAACACGGTTACCTCCTGCGCACTTATAGGAATGCCTCCAAGCAAAAATAGTATAAGAAGAAGAAACCGCATTAATGAAAAATTTCGTTTAGAACCGTAAGGGATTGCGGATTTTTAAAGGATTCAATATGAAGCCGGTAGTAAGCGAGTAACATGGTAAGAAAATTAGCGCGTGCGCTTTTGGTTAGTTTGATATTATGTAAGTCATCAAAATTTGTACCGAGAAGCTGCTTTAGAAGTAGAAAATTAGGACCGTCTATACAATACTCATTGGTTTTGATATCCTGAAAAATTCCGTCCAGAAGATTAAAACAGGTTCCCTCTTCCAGGGAATCATCGGGATAAAATCCCAGATACCGGGTAAGTCTAAGAAGGAAAAGAAGGTGAAAATTGGAGATGTTATCGGTATTATCAAGGAATTTAAAGGCTTCCTCAAGATAAAAATACAAGGGTTCATTTTGCTCCTCTTCCTGGATAGCGTTTCGTAATACTTCAGAAAGGAACAGCACCATGGTACTCTTCACCACGTTGGTGTGCAGGCTCTGGTAATGTAACAGCACCCGGGCATCCTGTAAATACTCCAGGCTGCCCTTATCTTTGTGCTTGGCAACAAGTTCCAGTTGGGTAAGCGGCTGAAACATCGATGCTTTGAATTTGCCTTTTCGGGATTTAAGGACACCCCGAAGCAGGTAACTCTTTAAGCCGGATGTTTGGGTAAAGCATTTTACAACCAAATCTGCTTCAGAATATTTTATAGCACTTATTACAATTGCCCTGGTGTTAATGATCATCTCCAGAATTTAGTCCAATATAAATAAAAATGCCGCTCGATGAGCGGCATTTTCTATGCGTTATTTTAATGGTGAATTACACCACACCTTGCGCAAGCATAGCATCTGCTACCTTTACGAAACCGGCGATGTTTGCTCCTTTTACATAATCCACATAACCACCCTCTTCTGTTCCAAATTGAACACAGGCTGCGTGAATATCTTTCATGATCTGGTGAAGTTTTTTGTCAACTTCTTCAGCAGTCCAGTTATATCTCATAGAGTTCTGAGACATTTCAAGACCGGATGTTGAAACCCCACCTGCATTGGATGCTTTCCCCGGAGAGAAAAGGATCTTAGCTTCCTGGAATACCGATACAGCATCTGGAGTACACGGCATGTTTGCACCTTCAGCAACACATATACATCCATTGCTTACCAATGTTTTTGCATCTTCCTCAAGAAGTTCATTTTGAGTTGCACAAGGCATTGCGATGTCACATTTCACATCCCATGGGGTTTTCCCGTCAAAATATTTAGCTGAAGAATATTCGTCTACATATTCGCTTATCCTTCCTCTTCTTACATTCTTTAGGTCCATGATAAACTGAAGCTTGGAAGCATCAATACCGTTCTCATCATAGATATACCCACCGGAATCTGACATAGTAACAACTTTGGCTCCCAACTGGGTAGCTTTCTCTGCAGCATATTGGGCCACATTTCCTGATCCTGAAATCACTACAGATTTTCCTTTTAAGGAATCTCCTTTTAATTCCAGCATATTTTGTGCAAAGTAGACGTTACCGTAACCTGTAGCTTCAGGGCGAATTAATGACCCTCCATAAGAAAGTCCCTTACCGGTCAATACTCCTGTAAACTCATTTCTTAGTCTCTTGTACTGGCCATACATATAACCCACCTCACGTGCTCCAACCCCTATATCTCCTGCAGGTACATCTGTATCTGCACCAATATGGCGTTGTAACTCTGTCATGAAGCTTTGACAAAACTTCATCACTTCATTATTAGATTTTCCTTTAGGATCAAAATCGGCACCACCTTTTCCACCACCCATTGGAAGGGTAGTAAGGCTGTTTTTAAACACCTGCTCAAAAGCAAGGAATTTAAGGATACTTAGGTTAACAGATGGATGGAAACGAATCCCTCCTTTATAAGGTCCTATGGCAGAATTCATTTGGATTCTAAAACCACGGTTTACCTGGATATTCCCTTGATCGTCTATCCACGGCACACGGAACATGATAACCCTCTCCGGCTCTACCATTCGCTCCAGCAACATGGCGTTTTGATATTTTTTATTTTTTTCTATAAATGGAATAACCGTCTCGGCTACTTCATGTACAGCTTGCATAAACTCCGGTTCGTTTTGATTTCTCTTAGAAACGACCTCCAAAAAGTCTTTGACATTTTGCTCCATAATACAATGCTATTATTGTTATTAAAAACGTTTGCGTAAACTGTTGCAAATATAAAGATTCTTTAATGATAGGCCTTGTATTTTTTCAATTTGATATAAAATTAACGGGTCATAAATCATAGGAAATGAAGACCTTAAGATCCTGTGAAAATTGTTAACTTCTATTTTATATATTTGTCTCTACTTCAACCGGGTATTAATGGCGAAATTTCGCGTTATCATTTTTTCTTTATTCCTCTGTGTGCTTTTCACTCAAAGAGCTGGGGCACAGATTGGAATTTCTCATGAAGTAGGGATCCTTTTAGGTCCTGCCTCCTTTTTTACAGATTACGGAGAGCGGTGGAATGTTAAGAATAATATTGAGAATGCAGGATTTGGGATAGGATTTGTGCATTATATGAATTTCGCTTACCAGGCAGAGTGCAATTGCTATCCCACGCAAAATTATTTTAGTGACCATTTCAAGATCCGTACAGAGATGGATTACCTCTTTAGCGATTTAGAGCATTACGGCCCGGTAGCAAATAAGGATACTCCCGGAGGGAGGTTGTTACAGGCCATGCACGGGAGAACCCAGCTTCTGGAAATTGGTGCGGCCCTGGAATATTACCCTTTTAGCTTAAAGGACTATATGTCTTTTGGGTTGAGATTTTCACCATATATCGCTGCCGGATTTCACTTTGTATATTTTAAACCCTCAGCCTGGTCAGATTTAGGGGACATTAATAATCCTAAGGTGATATTTCCCACCTTCGTGGGTGGAATAGATCTGGACGGGGGCACCACCTGGTCCCTGCAGGGAAGCATAGGAACGCGCTACAGGTTAAACCTGGTTAGTGACCTTGTAGTAGAGGCCCGCTGGAATTATTATGATACAGACTGGCTGGACGGGTTGAATATAGATGCTCCCCAGAACAAATACAATGATTTTGTGATGTGGTTCACAATAGGGTATGTTTATTACCTTAATTATTAAGTTCCTGGGTTAATGGAATCTGGGAAAAGTGTCAGGATCGCTGTTAGAATCAAGAGTTGAGACCGCTTCTCCGTAAGACTTTTTTGTTCCATGTTGAGGAGAAACCACAAACCACCTCCTCCACGTAAAGCTGAACTTGTTTCAGCCTGTAGGGGATAGAACTGGCGAGTGGCTTGAAATACACTATTGCACTAGATCCTGAAACTAGTTACCATTGACATTTTCTATTAGTGTTTATTTTTCTCGTTAATCAAAAAAGGGGTCGAGTTTATCCCCATTTCATAG
>DATHWA010000296.1:0-19394 GCA_035461025.1 Gillisia sp.
CTCCCTCCTGCTCTCTTTCGGCATCATGGTAGGTGAAGATTGCAATAACAGGAGGCGTCTGCCCGTCTCCAAGTCCAGAAGTGTTATTGTGATCTACAACTGCACTTCCGGAGAAAATAGTTCCATGCTCATCCGGTTCCAGTGCGATAGGTTGCTCTTCCCATTTAATTAGGTCTGTACTTGTGGCGTGGCCCCAGTGCATTGGCCCCCATACATTATCATCTGGATTGTGCTGGAAAAATAAGTGATATGTCCCATCCAGATAAAACATTCCATTGGGATCGTTCATCCAGCCGGACTGCGGGGTGAAATGGAACTGGGGCCTAAAGTCCTCATTGCTTTGAACAGTTTCCTCTCCAGTCATTGCTTTATTTTTTTCTTCATCTTTACAGGAAAAGATCAAAAAGCTTAGCAATGCTGTTATACTAATTAATAATGGTCGCATATTCATAATATTTCTTGATTAATTATTCTTAAATGATAGTGTGGATTCTCCGGGAGATAACTCCTCGCTTAGTTCTTCCAGGGATTTACCTTTGGTTTCGGGCATCATAAAGATTACGAAGATCAATTGCAGGACCATCATAAAGGCGAAAAAGGCGAAAACATAGGCCGGGCCCACTGTAGAGAACAGGAACGGGATCAATGAGGGTATGATCGCTGCCAGCAGCCAGTGAGTGGAAGATCCAAATGCCTGGCCTGAGGCTCGTAAATGGTTCGGGAATATTTCTGAAATAAACACCCAGATCACTGCTCCCTGTCCTATTGCATGGGCAGCAATAAAGAGAAACAAAAAGATGGGTACTGTTAATCCACCCCAGTTAAGGAAAAAAGAAGCTGCTACCAGGGAAAGGGATATTATATATCCAATGGATCCTATGAACATTAATTGTTTTCGTCCCAGCTTGTCAATAAGTACTACGCCAAGAATGGTGAAAAGCAGGTTAACCACGCCTATTCCTATACTGCTAAGCAAAGCTGTACTTTCTCCCAGCCCTGCCTCTTCAAAGATCCTGGGTGCATAATATAAAAAGGCGTTTATCCCTGAAAGCTGATTGAAAAACGCCACCAAAAATGCCAGGATGAGAGGGAATCTATATTTTTTCATAAAGATATTCTCTCCGGAGATCTTTGTTTCAGATTGTTTCTGTATCTCCAGCATTTTTCCTTCAATATCCGCTTCCGGATGTATAGTTCTTAGGACTTTCTCTGCCTCTGCATTTTTTCCTTTCGAAATTAGCCACCTGGGGCTTCTTGGTACAAAGAAAATAAAGACGGTGTAGATTACCGCCGGTATAGCTTCTACCCCAAGCATCCATCTCCATGGCTCTGCTCCGGTATTACGCAGGAGGTAATTGGATAGAAAAGCAATAAGAATACCCAGTACAATATTAAACTGGTATAAAGAAACCAGACGTCCCCTGTGTTTTGGCGGGGCTATTTCTGAAACATAGGTAGGTGCCGCTATTGTAGAAGCCCCTACACCAAGTCCACCTAAAAACCTAAAGGCGGCAAAGGTAATGGGATCATTTGCCATTGCAGATCCCAGTGCAGAAATTATGTATAATAAACCAATGAAGATAAGCGTGTTCTTTCTTCCGAAGCGATTGGTGGGCCAACCCCCAAATATGGCACCTATTACCGTTCCCCATAAAGCCATTGCCATCACTACTGAACCATGAAACGCATCAGAGGTTCCCCAATTGGTTTGCAGGGCCTTATCTGCTCCTGAAATAACTACAGTGTCAAACCCAAACAGGAACCCTGCAAGTGCTGCGGTAATAGACCAGGCTATAATTTTTGAGTGCATACTATTTAATTTGATAAATTCATTTGTCAAACATTTTTAATCAACCCTGTTACCACCCCAACCCAGGGAGTGATATCTTCCATAGAATGGCATCTACCATGGGCAGGTTGTCATTTGTTGAAGGTATTGTTGCCTCACCATCTACCACTTGCTTCGTATCCAAATTGGGTAGGAAAAAACTTAGTATTAAGGCTTTAAACTTCATAGAAAAGAATTAAATTATATAAATAATTATGTGAGCTGGTTGAGCATAATTCACGCAAAGGTTTTCGTTCTTCTAAAAAAAAATCCTTAAGATTGCCGGGCTTGAAGGAAACTATTTTTAACAAGTGTTTATTAATCTTCAAAGCGATAGCAATTTAATATTAGCTTTGAGCCTGCAGGGTTGCTGTTTTGATATTTTTGGGGGGATAAATTGTTATTCCTTTAATGACAAGGGTTCTCGAGGCTTAAGGTTTGAGATTTTATTTAATTTTCCTTTATGTATAAGTTGAAAATTTTATTGATGGCATTAATAATCATCTCCGGATGTACTCCTTCTAAAAAGGAGACCATCAATATTGGATTTTCCCAATGTCTCTCTGATGATGAGTGGAGAGTTGTAATGAATTCTGAAATATTTACGGAAGCAGATCTCATAAATGATAAGGATGTTAATATTATCTACCGTACCGCGCATGGTGATAATGAAGTACAGATTCAGCAAATAAAGGAGTTAATGGATGAGGATATTGATCTTTTAATAGTTTCACCCAATGAAGCTGCTCCCCTCACCGAAATTGTATCACAGGTGTATAAAAAGGGTATCCCTGTAATAATAGTAGATCGCAACATAAACTCTAATGATTTCACAGCTTTTATTGGTGGGAATAATTTTGATGTAGGGGTCGCAGCCGGGACAATGGCTATTAACAAGTTAAGGGAGAGAAATTTAGATTCTGCACGTATCCTGGAGATCACCGGTCTTCCCGGCTCTTCTCCTGCAGAACAAAGACACCAGGGTTTTTTTAAGAATATAAGCAATACTTCCAGCTATAGCATCCATATTCTTAATGCCGATTGGCACGAAGAGACTGCATATTTCAAACTTGATAGTCTTTACAGTACCGGGATAGAAGGCTATGACCTTATTTTTGCCCATAATGATGAGATGGCACATGCAGCCCACAGGGTGACCCGCAGATTTCCCGGAAATCCTATCATAATAGGAGTGGATGGGTTGATAACAGATAGGGGAGGGGTACCCATGGTCCTGGAGAATAAAATTGACGCTACCATATCGTATCCCACGGGTGGAGATATCGCGGTGAGAACGGCAATAGACATTATCGAAGGCAGGGAAGTAGTTAAATATAATTACCTTAATACCTTTCCAATTGATGCCCGCAATGCAGAAACGCTCCTATATGAAGGGGCGAGGCTTCAAACTCAAAAGGAAAAATTAAGGGAACTCATTGGGCGGTATGACAATTTATACCTTAATGTAGCGAGAAAGAATGTGCTTATTTTTATTTTCTCTGTTTTAATAGTTCTGTTGCTGTTAAGCTCCGGCGTGATTTTTTATTCCTTATCCCAGAAGAATAAAGCCAATAGATTGTTAATCAATAAACAGGAGGTTATAGATAATCAAAACAGGTACATTAAAAAGCAGCGTGATCACCTGCTTAGTGCGGTTAAAAAAATGGAAGAACTTACAGAAGTTAAAACCAGTTTTTTTACCAATATCTCCCACGAATTTAAAACGCTCCTTACTATTCTTAAACTGGATATTGAAAAGCTAGATACAAAAAACACCACAGTTCATCATTTGCGGAATAATGTTACTAAGCTTACCCGTACGCTTAACCAGCTCTTGCATTTCCAGAAGGTAGAAAGCCCGGATTATCCCGTGAATTTTGAATATGGTGATATTTCCAATGTAATTACTGATATCGCTGAAAACCTGCGGCCAAGTGCAGAGAAAAAGGGGCTGGATTTCCGGGTAGAAGCAGGAAAGGTGTTTTGTGATTTTGACAGGGATATTATAGAAAAAACAGTAAGAAATATACTTCACAATGCGATCAAATACACGAGGGAAGGATCTGTGGTCCTCCGGCTTTCCCGGGAAGAAGAGCTGGTGAAAATAGAGGTAGAAGATACCGGCATTGGTATCCCGGAAGATGAGAAACATAAGATATTCGAGAGGTTTGAGCACTCCTCCATTTCAGATTTTTCTGAAGATTCTTCCGGGATTGGACTGGACTTTAGTATGAACCTAATTTTAATGCATGAAGGGAATATTGAAGTTGAAAGTCATCCGGGAAAGGGTTCAGTATTTTCTGTGACATTCCCGGTAAAACAAAAGGCCGTTAGCAGGTTGAAGGAGGAGGCAACACTTCCCGGTGTATGTGATCTCAAACCCAAAGTCCTTGTAGTAGAAGATTCAGACCAGATACGTCATAGAATATGTGAGATTTTGGGCAATGATTATCGCATGATCGAAGCCAGGGATGGGGTGGAAGGCTACGAACAAACAAAATATCATACGCCGGACTTAATTATTAGTGATCTTTTAATGCCTAATATGGATGGTCTGGAATTTTCTCAAAAGATCTTTGAAAACCCGGGAACTATGGGTATACCGTTCATACTTCTTACGGCTGTGAATACAGACGAGTCTATTATTAAAGGTTATAAAATAGGAGTGGATGATTATGTCACCAAGCCTTTTAATCCAGAGACCCTCAAGGCGAGGGTGAAGAACCTTTTTGAGAAACGATTCAAGGTAAAAGATCCGGTTGCAGGAACAGAGTCTATTGGAGATAAGGATTCCACGTTTTTAAACAGGATTAAAGAGATCACCTATGAAAATATCACATGTGAAGATTTCAAGATCGAACAGGTAGCGACTGAACTGGGAATGTCCAGGTCAAAGTTTTATAAAAAACTCAAGGATATTACCGGGCTCTCCCCTGTTAAGTATCTAAGGAAAGCTAAACTGGAATATGGCGCCCGCCTAATTTTGAAGTCCGACAATACGATCTCTGAGATCGCATATCAGTCAGGTTTTTCAGATGTTAAATACTTTACCAAAAGCTTTGTAACGGAATTTGGGCTTTACCCGACTGAATACAGGAAAAAATTTCAGTAGTGCAATAAAGTTTCGGGGACACCCTTTAATATTTAATTATTATAATGTTTACTTCCAATGGGTGAGGCCCTGTACAAATAGAAGGGAATATTAGCTTCTAAATAACAAATGGCCATAATCCCCTTCAAAATTTAATGGTTCACAAATTCCACACTCTTAAGTTAATTTTTGACAAGCCAATAATCATTTAGATTTCATTAAGTTATTGAGTTAAACAACACCCAAAAAAACTTTAACCAGGCATTCTTCATTTATATTTATCCTCTCAAACCAATACAGAACTTTTATTAAACCAAACAGAACTCTTAATTATGACAACCTATTATAAGCAAGCAGAAATTAAGGCCTCAATGAAGAAGCTGGTCGATTATTACCTGGAAGATTGTAAGAAATGTGCAGTATTGTCTGAGGATTTTATCGCATTGATAAAGCATAATTTTTTAGCATCCTATGTATGCTACAACAAGAAAACCCAAACAATTGAGATTGGGATTGAGGAAGAAACAAAGGATGGTGATTTTTATCCTGAAATAAAGGCCTACAAATATCCTTTAAACTCCAATAAAAAGTGGCTGGAGAGATCCTTTAGAGATGACAAAAATGATCTGGCGTTTTACGGAAGATTGCTTAACAGGGCAAAAACAACAGAGGAAACAGAAATTGTCCTTATATAAGTATGAAATGAGAACAGAAGTAAAAAATCTGTTCTTGAGGAGAATGGATCTTGATTTAATTATTAAGGTCCATTCTTTATTTTAAACCGGGTAGGTCTACAGCTTAGAGACAATATCCTTTAAGATAATTGTAGCGTGGACCCGGGAATTTTCAATAAACCATTTATGGGTTTCCATCCCACCACAAATTACACCGGCAAGATAAATCCCGGAAATATTGGTCTCCATCGTGAATTCATTGTATTCCGGGATTTTCCTTTCGTCGTCTGAAAGCTGAATACCTATTTCCTTAAGAAAATTAAAATTGGGCCTGTATCCCGTTAGTAGAAGCACAAAATCGTTCTCAAGTTTTTGTTCTCCCTCTCCGGTTTCAATGATCACTTCTTTCTCTTTGATTTCCTTGAGCCTTGCATTAAACAAACCCTTAATGCTTCCTTCTTCAATCCTGTTTACTATGTCCGGACGAACCCAGTATTTTACTCTTTCCCCAATTTCAGGACTCCTAACGATCATAGTGACATCCCCGCCTTTTCTATAGATCTCCAGAGCAGCATCTACAGCAGAGTTGCTCGCACCTACCACCACCACTTTTTGGGTGGCATAATAATGCGGATCATTATAATAGTGAGCTACCTTCGGCAGGTCCTCTCCCGGTATATTTAGATAATTCGGGATATCGTAAAAACCTGTGGCAACAATGACATTCCTGGTACTGTATGTATTTTTATCAGTTTTTACTGAATGAAGATTTTTATCCTTGTTTTTTACTGAAAGCACTTTTTCAAACAAATTGATATTTAGCCTGTTGGAAGTTGCAATTCTCCTGTAATATTCCAAGGCTTCAGCTTTACGTGGCTTGGGGTTATTACTTATGAAGGGAATATTATCCAGCTCCAGCTTATCTGAAGTTGAGAAGAAGGTCATATTAGTAGGATAGTGGTACAAAGAATTTACCAGGCAACCTTTTTCCAAAATGAGGTAGGAAAGATTGTGTTTTTCGGCTTCGAGACCACAGGCGATGCCAATGGGGCCACCTCCAATAATTATAATATCGTATTCTTTCTTCTTAACTGTTTGCAATTTTTTTCAGTCCTTTAATAGTTTCAAGTTGGTCCTTGGCTTTAAAGACATAGCTTCCAGCCACAAGCACATCAGCTCCCGCCTTAACAAGTTCCGCAGCATTTTTATCGGTAACCCCACCATCAATCTCAATTAGAGTATTTGTCCCTTTCTTTTCAATCATTTGCTTTAATTCCTTTACCTTATGCAAAGTGTTTTCAATAAAACCCTGCCCACCATATCCGGGATTTACACTCATTACACAAACAAGATCAATATCCTGTATCAAGTCCTTTAATAGCGTTACACTTGTATGTGGATTCAATGCTACCCCCGCTTTCATACCTTCAGCCTTAATTGCCTGCAGGGTGCGGTGAAGATGGGTGCAAGCTTCATAATGCACTGTAAGTATATTGGCGCCTAAATTCGCAAATTCCTTGATATACCTGTCCGGATCAACAATCATAAGATGCACGTCAATGGTTTTTTGAGCATGTTTATTTATAGCTTGCAAAACCGGCATTCCAAAAGAGATATTTGGAACAAAGACACCATCCATGATATCTATATGAAACCAGTCTGCTTCACTTTGGTTGATCATTTCCACATCTCGCTGCAGGTTAGCAAAATCGGCAGCAAGAATAGAGGGGGCAATTAATTTGGTAGTCATAGGTTTTTTTTTATTTGCCCTGCAAAAGTAGTAAGAATAAAACTATTCTGAGGTCTCTATGAATACCTCCAGCATTCTTTTGGCTACCTCCTGCGTTTTTGGGTCCATGCCTTTCAATGGTTCCAAATATTCCTTTAACATCGCGGGGTCATATTTATTTTTTTCTGTAACAATATCTGTCACAAAACCATCAAATGCGGTGGTCTCCATTTCTTTTCCCACGATCTGGATGATATTGGTATGGCGCGGGTCATTCTCAATGTGGGAATATAATTCCATGATATGAGGCTTTTCTCCTTCCATAACGTGGAAAAAATTACCGCTGGAGTATAACAGAACACCTTTGACCTTATTCCTGTTATTGCTTTCCTGGCTTTCCCGGAGTAAACTATTTACTTCCTTCTCGTCCAGACCAGAAACTGCGGTACTCACATAACATATTGTATATCTCATACTTGTTAATTAGCATTGTTAAACGCTTAGATCCTTGAAATGATCCTTAAGTACTTTTTTAGCTGCATTATAACCACACATTCCGTGTACTCCGCCGCCGGGTGGGGTGGAGGAGGAGCAAATGTAGACCCGGGAGTCCGGTGTGGAATAAGGGGAAAGCGATACTATGGGCCTGGTAAAAAGTTGGGTTATATCCTGTCTTCCGCCGTTAATATCTCCTCCAACCAGGTTGGGATTCCATTGCTGCAATTGTACAGTATTCATTGTGGATCTTGCCAGGATCGTTTCCTTGAACCCCGGTGCCGCCCGTTCAATTTGATTTTCAATTATCTTAGTAAAATCTCGAATGCTTCCATTAGGAACATGACAATAGGCCCAGGCTGTGTACTTGCCATCCGGAGCACGGGATTTATCAAAATTACTATGCTGTGCCACCAGGACATATGGCGTATCTGTCATATTCTTATGGTGGATAACTTTTTCTGAATCCTCGATCTCTTTCTGTGAGAAGCCTAAATGTACTGTTCCTGCCAATTTACATTTTTCATTGGTAAATGGTATGGGTTCACTAAGGGCCCAATCCATTTTAAAAACCCCTGCCCCATATTTATAATTATCCATTCTTGACCGGTATAAGCCGGGAAAATCAAAGCCCTCAATTTTCAGTAGTTGTTTAGGGGTAACATCAAAAAGATAGGCTTTCGCCTGCGGTAACTCTTCCAGGTGGGTAACATTATTTCCCAGAAAGAGCTTTCCGCCAAGAGATTTATAATAGTCTAATAAAGCATTGGTAAAATTCTGTGCACCTCCCTTTGGAAATGGCCAGCCATACCTGTGAGCCATTGTTGTAAGCACCAAACCAAATGAGGCAGAGGCAACATTTGTTAAAGGTAAGGTGGAGTGGGCTGCAGATCCATAAAAAAAGATCTTTGTTTTCTCCTCTTTAAAATAATGGTTCGCCAGCATCCTGGCAGAGGGAATGGCTTTAAGTCCAAATTTGAGGAAATCAATTGGATGAGCCGGTATCCCCAGCGGTCCCAGAAGATCATTCTCCAATTTATGCCAGTCCCTTACCAAAGGTGAAAATAAGTCTATATAAGCCTTTTCATCTTCCCCCAATTGTCCTGCAGTAGTTTCGATATCCTGATAACAGGCATACGCAGCTCCATCTGCAAAAGGATGCGAATAAGGGATGTCCGGGAATATCCATTCCAGGCCATAATTGGATAAAGGAAGGTCACGTAAAAACGGGGAGGCATAACCCATAGGCAGGATGGCAGATCCTACATCGTGCTTAAATCCGGGAAGGCTTAACTCCTCTGTACGGGTTGCCCCTCCGGGGGTGGCTGCCTGTTCAAAAATGGCTGTTTTTAATCCTTTTTGCTGAAGGTATATCGCTGCCGAAATACCGTTTGATCCACTTCCTGTAATTATTACGTCAAATTCATCTGGCATTATGGTAATTCATTTAAATCGAGGGTTTGCAGATATTCCCTAAAGCTTATTGAACCGTTTTTCTCCCCAATCATATCATTTGTTGTGATATAAGTGAAATAGTCCAGTTTATCGTGCATTCCTTCATTGAAGATCTTTGGGATCTCTGCTCCCATTTCAGCCAGGGTCTTGGGTACCTTTATAATCTTGCCACCTATTTTCTCCTTTATCATTTCTGCCATTTCCAGACGGGTATGAATATTAGGGCCACCCACTTCGATCATATGCGGGCCATCGTCAAGATAGGATACTACTACCTTTGCAAGATCCTGGTGATGGATGCTGTTGGTTTTTGCTTGTCCATCACCAACAATAGGTATTACCTTTCTCTTTGCCATAACCGCAAGGTCATTTAAACCGGAGAAGAAACCTACCGGTCTTATGATAGTATAGTCCATCCCTGATGCTTTTAGCTCGTTTTCAAATAATTTATGGGCTTTGGCAATACTGTAATCCTCCTCAACATCGGCTCCTTTTATAGAGATATATATAAAACGCTTTACTCCATTTTGCAGGGCATCATCCAGGATAGCCTTATTGGCCAGGAAATCACTCTCAAAGAATGATTCCTGATCGTTTGAAAATAAACTTACGCTTTTTCCCAGGGCAGAGATAACCGTGGTAACTCCCTCAGTTACTCCTTTAATTTCTATTTTTTCGCCTGCATCCCCCTTCCAAATATCTTTTGTAAAGGGTGTAAGTTCAGAAGCTCCATCACTGGAGCGGGTAAGAACTCTTATGGGCCTTTTCTCATTGGCAAGCAGCTTGACAATCTCTAATCCCAACGCCCCGGAGGCACCTGCGATTAGGATCTTATTTGAATCTTCCATTTTCCGTCTTTTTAGAAATTTAAAAAGAATTACAGACTATTCGAGGAATTTATGACTGATTAACACAACTTTAGAGGCTGTTGTAAATATTAACAGAAATACAGGAGAGGGTGGAAGCAACTAGGTGGAGGACGGGCAATG
Organism: Gillisia sp.; assembly: GCA_035461025.1. Lineage (GTDB taxonomy): Bacteria > Bacteroidota > Bacteroidia > Flavobacteriales > Flavobacteriaceae > Gillisia. The sequence goes on from DATHWA010000296.1 coordinate 10,262, forward strand.
CGGGATAGGAGTATCGAAAAGTAAAACAGTGGTTTTAGAAATGGAAAAACCCCGGTCATCACTCCGGGGTTCATTCATCAATCAAAAAACGAACAGTTATATTCGCTCCAGTCATCACAAAGGAGCTAAACTGTTGTCATCTTCTATATTATCCTAAGTAAGTTTTCAGGATCTTACTTCTGGAAGTATGTTTTAATCTTCTTATAGCTTTTTCTTTGATTTGGCGTACTCTTTCTCTCGTAAGGTCAAAAGTCTCTCCAATCTCTTCCAGGGTCATAGGGTGTTGATCACCTAAACCAAAGTATAACCTAATAACATCTGCTTCACGAGGAGTAAGAGTCTCTAAGGCTCTTTCAATCTCAGTTCTTAAAGATTCGTGGAGCAATTCCCTGTCCGGATTTGGAGATTCCCCACTACGTAATACATCGTAAAGATTTGAATCTTCACCCTCTACAAGAGGCGCATCCATAGATACGTGACGCCCGGAATTCTTCATAGATTCCTTTACGTCATTAATGGTCATGTCCAGTTCCTTGGCAATTTCCTCGGCACTTGGAGGGCGCTCGTGTGATTGCTCAAGAAATGCAAATGTCTTGTTGATCTTGTTTATAGAGCCAATCTTGTTAAGTGGTAACCTAACAATTCTCGATTGTTCTGCCAAAGCCTGTAGAATAGACTGGCGAATCCACCATACCGCATAGGAGATAAATTTAAATCCACGGGTTTCATCAAAACGCTTAGCGGCTTTAATAAGTCCTAAATTACCTTCATTTATAAGGTCGGGAAGGGTAAGCCCCTGGTTTTGATACTGCTTTGCTACAGAAACAACAAAACGTAAATTTGCTTTGGTCAATTTCTCCAAAGCACGGTCATCACCCGCTTTAATTCGTTGTGCCAATTCTACCTCTTCATCGGCAGTAATCAGGTCAACTTTACCAATTTCTTGCAAATACTTATCCAGCGAAGCAGTTTCACGGTTCGTTACCTGCTTCGTAATTTTAAGTTGTCTCATCTATCTTCTCCTTGGATTTTTAATGTGAATAGCTCTTGTACTAATTGTACGTGAATAGTAGCTGAAATGTTACAAAACTTACAAAATATTTAAAATTTTCATTTTTAAAGCCTGATTTTCAGCAACTTCATAATTTCATTTACTGAAAGGAAATCACAAAATTTCTGTTCAGCATTAACCGTCTTAATAATTTAGTTAAATACAGGGTCATGATTATATGATCAAAAGGTCTGCCATATATTGCTGATTTAGAGGTGTTTGTTTTTTTAAAGTTGGAAAATTTCCAATTTTAAAATTGGATTTATTCCGTTTTTATTTATATTTGTGTATGGGAACAGACGTATCACTTGAGGTTAAGCGATTTAAAGAAATTCGTGATGACAATAATTTCACCCAGGCAGAATTTGCTGCATTACTGGGAATTAAAAATTCCACCGCAGATATTGAACGGGGCAGGACCAAATTGTCCGGCAAAGTTGTGGCAGAATTACTCAGGCAATTTGAGATAAATCCCCTTTGGTTGTTTGGCGACAGCAGCCAGAAATACCTGCCCGTTAATAAAGCAGATGTAAGTCCAAAGGTGATAACCGTTAATAGCGGGGAAGAGGAAAATATTATCCTTGTTAATCAAAAGGCCGCTGCAGGATACCCTCACAATGTACAGGATGTGGAGTGGTATCAACAACTTCCTGCGTTTGATATCCCCCTTCCGGAATACAGGAATGCCACCTATCGGGGTTTTCAGGTAGAAGGTGATAGTATGATGCCCAATCTAAGCCCCGGAGAATGGGTGCTTGGAAAGGCCGTTCCCAGCGTTACGGAAATTAGTTTTAACAGGATATATGTTGTAGTACTTTATGATTCCGTCCTGGTCAAGAAGATCCAAAAACTGGAAGACCCCTACAAATTATTATTGATCTCTATCAATGAAGAATATCCTCCTGTTGAGGTGCTTGTGAGTGATATACAGGAACTCTGGCAGGTTAATAGTAAACTTACTTTCAGCCTGGATGCCACATCAGAAAATGGATTGCTTAAGCAATTACAGCAGTCCATGGAAGAACTTAGGAGCGAATTTAAAACCTTCAAACATTAAAAAAGCCCATCTCTATTTAAAAGATGGGCTTTTCCGGTTTTAGTTGGTTGGATGGTTAGTCCAGTTCATCAGTGGCGTCATCTATGGCGTCACCAACATCATCTGCAGCTTTTTCCACGGTTGAGCGATCATCTCTGCAGGATGTAAACACTACACTGGTTGAAAATGTAAGTGCTAATAATAAAAGAAGTTTTTTCATAATTTATGGTTTAGTGGTTATAACCGGTATAATTGAAAATTAGGTGGTTAGCTCTAAATTTCAATATTGTAAGTTACGATTAATAATCGTCACTTAATTCTCTTTCAACTTCGTCGGCACCTTCTTCGATAGATCTGCCTACATCATCTGCTGCTCTCTCAATATCATCTCCAACATCATCAAGGTCATCGCTTAAGTCATCATCATCCACAACATTTACATCGTCTGTCCTTTGATTAGTCTCCCTACAGGAAGTAAAGAATGAACTGAAGGTGAACACCGCAGCTAATATTAAAATTGATTTTTTCATAGTTTTCATTTTAAAGTTAGTGGTTATCTATAATTTATTTAAAACAGCATTACCTGAGTAATATTCAAGTAGCTTAATTATCATCACCTATCCTGTCTATTCTTTCGTCGATTTTCTTGTTAGCTTCACTGTCTACTCTCTCACCTGTTCTTTGAAGAATACCTTTTCGTTCTTCAGTTTCCACAGGTTCGGTTCTTTCAACTTCTCTTTCAACTTCAACTTCCCTTACAACTGTTTCACTTTCTGTGGCTTCTCTACAGGATAATATACTTCCGGCAGATAAAAGGGCTAAAGTTGTAAATAATATGGCACGTTTCATACTCATCATGTTTATGATTTCTATGAGCCGAAATTACCATTTTAATAATTCCAGAAATCCAACTTTTGGAATATTTTAATATAAATTAAAATAAAATTTAGGGTTTGACCGAAAAATTAAGAACTTTTAACGTATTTTCCTTTGATATAAGAGGCAATAACTTGAGTAGCCCCGGTGCCTGAAACTATAAAATGCCCGGCTATCATACCGGTTTTTTCCCGGAAATTCTCATCCATTAAAAATTTTGTCATGATCGCATTTAACTCCTCCCTCGAGGAGACACTGTAGAGGCCGGCAATAGTTTGTAATTTTTTTGCTTCAGGAAATCTATCAAAATTCTTTCCTATAACTATAGGAATTCCAAATGTTGCCGGTTCCAGGATATTATGTAAGCCTGTTTTCCCTGCCGCCCCACCTACATAGGCAATATCTGCATAACTATACAGCTTGCTTAGCATGCCTATATTATCAATAATCAAAATAGGCTGATCCTTTAGGTTAAAATTTTCTTTTTCAGATAAAAGAACTGCCCGGCTAAATCTTTTTTTAAGTTTCTGAAGTTTTTCAAATTTTATCTCGTGTGGTGCAATGATGAATTTTACGTCATCACCACTAGAGTTGATAAAGTCTTCCAATAGCTCCTCATCCTCCGGCCATGTGCTTCCTGCTACAATGCATTTCTTTCCGTTTATAAAATCATCTGCAAATTCCAGATCATTGTTCATTTCCAGTTGCCGCGTAACCCGGTCAAACCTGGTGTCCCCGCTTACTGTCACATTCGAAAAACCAATGGATTTAAGCAACTTCTCAGATTCCTCGTTCTGGACAAAAAAATGATCAAAAGCCTGCAGGGATTGCCGCATCCATTCTCCATAGGATTTAAAGAAAATTTGGTTCGATCTGAATCCGCCGGAAATGAGCAGTGCAGGAATTTTTCTTTTCTTGATCTCCCGCAGGTAGTTGGGCCAGATATCATATTTCACAAAAATGGCCAGACTGGGGTTTAGCAGTTCTACAAAGTTTTTTGCATTTGATGGAGTATCCAGAGGAAGGTATACCACGGCATCGGCTATGGGAGTATTCTTTTTATTTTCAAATCCCGAAGGGGAAAAGAAACTAATTACGATTTTGTGTGAAGGGAAGAGATTCTTTACTAATTCCATAATTGGGAGACCTTGTTCATATTCTCCCAGGGAAGCCACATGAAACCAGACTACCTGATCCTCCGGCTTGATCTTTTCTTTTAAGACTGAAAAGCTTTGTTTTCTTCCCTTTACAAACAAATTCATTTTCTCACTGAAGATCCCGCTCACAGGAAGTGCCGCCTGGACTATTCGCGAAGCTATATTGTAGATTTTTTGCAAATTCAAAACTTTGAATTGCTAAAATACCTCTTTCCTGAAAATAGCATTGGTGATAGGGTTGATATTTTGTATTTTCGTGGGACTTCAAAAAATTATAAATGAAAAAGATCCAAATGGTTGACCTACAAGGTCAATATGCACAAATAAAGGATAAAATCAATACATCACTTCAGGAAATCATGGAAACTTCTGCCTTCATAAACGGGCCTGAAGTTCATAAGTTTCAGAAAGAACTGGAAGAATACCTGGACGTAAAACACGTAATTCCCTGTGCCAATGGTACAGATGCACTTCAAATAGCAATGATGGGACTGGGCCTGCAGCCTGGGGATGAGGTAATCACTGCCGACTTTACCTTTGCCGCGACGGTTGAAGTAATTGCTTTGTTGCAACTTACCCCTGTGCTGGTAGATGTAGAGCCGGACACTTTTAATATAGATCCTGAAGCGATCAAAAGAGTTATTACTCCTAGAACAAAAGCTATCGTTCCTGTACATCTCTTTGGACAAACAGCGAATATGGATGCCATCATGGAGATAGCGAAAGAGCATAATCTCTATGTCATTGAAGATAATGCTCAGGCAATAGGAGCAGAATTTCATTCCAGGGAAGCAAAGACATTTAAAGCGGGCACAATTGGAGATGTAGCATCCACATCTTTTTTCCCATCTAAAAACCTTGGATGCTTTGGTGATGGAGGTGCTATTTTCACTAATAACGATGAGCTGGCCCATATTATTAGAGGAATAGTAAATCACGGAATGTATGAACGATACCACCATGATGTGGTAGGTGTGAATTCCAGGCTTGATAGTTTTCAGGCTGCAGTTCTTAGGGCAAAATTACCTAACCTGGACCTTTATAACGAAGCCAGGAAAGAGGCTGCTCGTAAATATGATCAGGCCTTTGCGGGACAGGAGCATATTGTTATACCGGTGAGAAAAGGGGAGTGCGATACACATGTCTATCATCAGTACACCTTAAAGATCACCAACGGCAGAAGGGATGACCTTGTAAAGCATATGAATGAAAAAGGTATCCCCTGCGGTGTTTATTATCCAATTCCGCTTCACAGCCAGAAGGCATACAAAGATGAAAGGTATAATGAAGATGATTTTCCTGTAACCAATCAATTAGTAAAGGAAGTGATAGCTTTACCTATGCATACTGAACTGGAAGATGATCAAATAGATCTTATCGCCAAAACAGTGATCGACTTTATAAATTCTTAAACCCAAATTACATATGAAATATTTCTTAGCTGTGTTCTGCAGCCTCTTCTTATTTTCGGCTGCTATTGCACAGGACATTTATATCCACGCCGGAAATCTGGTCGATACTAAAAGCGGAAAGGTCCTGAAGGAAAAGACCATTATCGTCTCCGGAAACAAGATCAAGAGCGTCGAGAATGGGTTCATTCAACCTCAAAACTCAGGTGATAGTCTTATTGACCTAAAGAATATGACAGTCCTTCCGGGGCTTACAGATATGCACGTTCACCTGGAAAGTGAGACCAATCCCAATAAATATCTCGAGCGGTACACCAATGAACCGGCAGATGATGCTTTCAATGCAGTGGGTTTTGCGAAAACCACGCTACTTGCAGGATTTACCACTGTAAGGGAACTAGGTGGAAGCGGAGTAAATATTTCCCTTCGTAATGCTATCAATAAAGGTAAAGTGCCCGGTCCGCGCATCTTCACAGCAGGAAAATCCATCGCCACAACTGGTGGGCATGCAGATCCAACTAGTGGGATGAGAAGCAGCCTTATAGGCGATCCAGGTCCTAAGGATGGAGTTGTTAATGGCACGGAAGAGGCCAGGAAAGCTGTACGCCAACGATATAAAAACGGAGCAGATCTTATTAAGATCACAGCCACGGGCGGAGTTTTGAGCGTGGCAAAAAGTAGTTCAAATCCGCAGTTCACTATTGAAGAGATCCAGATAATCACCCAAACCGCAAATGACTATGGTTTTCACGTAGCAGCTCACGCCCATGGAGATGAAGGGATGCAGCGGGCAGTCAAAGGAGGAGTCAAGACTATTGAACACGGTACTTTAATGAGTGAGGAGACAATGGACTTAATGAAAAAGCATAACGCCTATTTGGTGCCTACAATTACAGCGGGAAAAGAAGTGAGTGAAAAAGCATTAATAGAAAATTTTTATCCGGAACTTGTAGTACCTAAAGCTCTTGAGATTGGCCCGAAGATCCAGAACACTTTTGGAAAAGCATATAAAAGGGGTGTGCCAATTGCATTTGGAACAGATGCAGGGGTTTTTGAACACGGAAAAAATGCGAAGGAATTTGGTTATATGGTAGAGGCAGGGATGCCTGCAATGGAAGCCATACAAAGTGCGACTCTTGCTCCAGCGGTAATATTGAATATGGAAAATGAAAGCGGACAAATAGCCGCAGGTTTCTTTGCAGATATTATTGCGGTGAAGGAAGATCCTACCCAAAACATCAAAACCCTGGAAGAAGTGGTTTTTGTGATGAAGGAAGGAACTGTTTACAAGAACTAAATTATTGTTATAATTAGAAAACTCCTGAAGTGTGAAGCTTCAGGAGTTTTTTTATTGCGGTATCCGGTGGGAATATTTTATATTTCAGCAGAACTTACTTCTGCATTTCTGTCAATTTTTTTAACCAATCCTTGTAAAACTTTACCGGGACCAACCTCTGTGAAATGGGTGGCACCATCAGCAATCATATTTTGAACAGACTGGGTCCACTTTACCGGTGCGGTTAACTGGAAAATTAGATTCTCTTTTATTTCCTCAGGATTTGTAACAGCAAAGGTGGTAACATTTTGATAAACCGGGCAAATAGGGGTATTAAAGGTGGTGGCTTCAATCGCTTCTGCCAACTCTTTTCTTGCAGGCTCCATGAGAGGGGAGTGGAATGCTCCTCCTACCGGCAGGATCATCGCTCTTTTTGCTCCTCTTTCCTTCAGTTTTTCACAGGCAGTCTCTACCGCTTCAACACTTCCGGAGATCACAAGCTGTCCCGGGCAGTTGTAATTGGCGGCCACGACGGTACCATCTACTTCTGCACATACTGCTTCTACTATGGAATCTTCCAGGCCTAGTACTGCTGCCATTGTAGAAGGTTCTAATTCACATGCGTGTTGCATTGCAAGAGCTCTTTTGTAAACCAGTTTAAGACCGGATTCAAAATCCAATGTTTGATTGGCAACTAGCGCAGAGATCTCTCCCAGGGAATGTCCCGCCACCATATCCGGCTTAAAGGATTCGCCAAGTATTTTACTCAGGATCACTGAATGTATAAAAATTGCAGGCTGGGTTACCTTTGTTTGCTTAAGATCTTCAGCAGTGCCTTCAAACATTATATCTGTAATAGAAAATCCCAGGATCTCATTGGCCCTGTGAAAAAGGTCTTGTGCCTCCGTATACTTTTCATAAAGATCAAGTCCCATTCCTGTAAACTGTGCTCCCTGTCCGGGAAAAATATATGCCTTCATAGTAGAATTTTGATTCGGCTAAAATAGAAATAAAAAAAAAGACCTCATAACATTAAGAATGCTATGAGGCCGGTTGTTAAGTTTTCTTAATTTAAAATTTCAGCTTTCCTTTTTCACCAATATCTGCTTTATCACCTGTAATGGCAGAAATTCCCATTTTAAACAGGCTTACATATTTATTGTCTTTTGTATCCCAGAAGTAAGCCTCCTCCGGTACTATTTTTAACGCGGTAAGATTAGGATCATCCTCTCCTGTAAACCAGGCGTCATCTTTTTTATCATAAAGCTCATCCAGGATTGCCCTATCTGTAACTATAGACGCTTCCCCATAAATACTTATAAATTCCATATCAGCGGGATCACTGTAAAGCAATTGAACCTTGGGACTTCTTACAATATTTGCATTGTGGTTGCTGTTCAACCCGCTAAGGAACCAGATATCACCGTGTTCATCAACTTTTTTAGTGGTCATTGGCACCGCGCTAATTGGCTGGGAATCCAGTGCTGTAAGAAGCATGGCAAATTTGATATCGTCTACCAATGTTGTCATTTTTTCCAGCGCCTCTTTACTCGTCAAATTTTCAGTACTCATAACTTATAAATTTTGGTACAAGTTACCAAGGGAGGGACCGCATAAGAGTTAATAAAATCCTAAAAGATAATGAGTTAGGGTTAAGATTTGTGAAATTAGGAATATTGCTTCAGGATGGCTGCAACCTGTGACTTGTAACCACTCCCAAAGATATTGAGATGAACCAGCAGGTAGTAGAGTTGCCACAAGGGAACCCGCTCCTCAAAGCCCCTCTCAAGAGGAAAATTCTCATGATATGACGTAAAGATTTTCCTGTCAAAACCTCCGAACAATTTCATCATCCCCAGGTCCATTTCACGTGGGGCAAAGGCAACTGCTGGATCGATAAGGCAGGGATCTCCATTTTGGTCTACAATGTAATTTCCTCCCCAGAGGTCGCCATGAACAAGGGCCGGTGGTTCCTTTGGAATCAATTCCTCACATTTTTTGTATAAGAAAGAGATATCTCCCAGGTTATAACCTCTCTCACGAGCCATTTTGAATTGCGGTTCCAGCCGCTGACTAATATAGAATTCTGCGGCAGTTGAATTAGGAGCATTATACTGCGGAAGGCTCCCAATGTAATTGTCGATTTTATATCCAAAATCCTTTGCAGTGGTTCTATGCAAAGCAGCGAGTTGCTGTCCAAATCTTTTGCTGAAATCCTTTCCCGGTTGTCCGGATTCTATAAACTCCATTAAGATATAGGATTTATCTCCGACCTCCCCGGTCTCGAGTACCATTGGAATTCTTATCACTCCAGTTCCTGCCAGTTCT
>DATHWA010000297.1:0-13650 GCA_035461025.1 Gillisia sp.
CAAGAGCCAAGAGCCAAGAGCCAAGAACCAAGAGACAAAAGACAAGAATCAAAAGTATTTGTTCTTTTTATCCAGTCCTCTGTCCTCTGGTAACCCGGCGAATCAGCATAATCCGCTTAAATCCGCGAAATCTTTTTACCCGTTGACTGCTTCTACATATTCTACCTGTCCATGTAGCATATCCCGCATCATTGTCTCAATGCCATTCTTAAGTGTGGCGGTTGAGGAGGGGCAACCACTGCAGGCTCCCTGGAGTATAACTTTAACCGTTTTAGTATCCGGGTTATAGGAATCAAACACGATATTTCCTCCATCACTGGCAACAGCCGGTTTAATGTACTCATCCAGGATATTTACCACTTCGCGTGATACATCATCAAGTTCCCTGGGAGGGGCAGTCTCTATAGCTGCTTTTTGTTCAGCCTTTTTTGGATGTTCCTTGAGTAACACTTCATGTCCTTCCTGCAAATAATTTCTAATAAATTCCCGAAGTTCAAGGGTAATATCATTCCACTCTGCAATATCATATTTGTGGATTGAAATATAATTTTCATCTATATATACCTCCTTAACAAAAGGGAAATGGAATAACTGCTTTGCCAAAGGGGCATCTTTTGCAGCATCTATATTCTTAAATTCAACTCCGGATATTACCAGCTTCTTGTTGGCCACAAATTTCATCACAGTAGGATTTGGGGTGCTCTCCGCATAAACGGTAACAGGAACCTTCTTTGAGGCAGTTTCTCCGGATTGCTTGAGGATCTCACCACCACTGTTCAAATAATCCCTAAGTTGATCTCCAACTTCTTCCTGTACATCTGCCCACTCCACTATATTATATTTTTCTATAGCTATAAAATTTTGGGCGATAAAAACCGTTTTAACAAACGGAAGATGAAATAATTGCTGGGCGAGGGGAGATTTTGCAGCTTCTTCTATGTTGGAAAACTCAAAACTTTCATGCCGCGTTAGAAATTGATTGGTTTCAAATTTCACTATTGCAGCATTGGAGGTGGGTTGTATATTGATTGTATAAGTACTCATATTTAATATTTTATGCAAAATTACTAAAAGAAACAAGGTTATCTATATATTTACGATTGATTATTGGGGCATCCTACATAAGGTTTTTTTATTTTCTTCTATCTAAAAACCTATGTAGGCGGTTTTCTGCACCTGCTTATTTACGATAAATGAAAAACGGGCTATTTCTTGCTGCATTTTTATTATTGCTACTGGGCAGTACCAGGGTAAATGCGCAGGAAGTAATACCCACTTATTCAGATTATCTTACAGACAATCTTTATTTACTCCATCCATCAATGGCCGGGGCATCCAATTTCAATAAAATACGGCTTACTGCAAGACAACAATGGTTTGACGTAAAGAATGCCCCTTCTTTACAAACTTTGAGCCTTCACGGTCGTGTGGGGGAGCGTGTTGGAGTTGGGGGAATAGCTTTTAATGATCAAAACGGAAACTTCTCCCGCAGGGGTGTATATGCCACTTTCGCTTACCACCTTCTTTTTTCAAGGAGTGAGCTGGATTTGAATCAGCTTTCTTTTGGTATAAGCGGAGGGATCATTCAGCACAGCCTGGACCAAAGTGGCTTCACTGTATTTGATCCTGCTATTGGAGGAGGCAATCTATCAGACTTTTATGCCAATATGGATGTAGGATTGTCCTATTACTATTTTGATTTTTTTGCACATTTAACGGCTAAAAATCTGCTGGGAGTTAAACGAGACCTTTTCTACTCTGATGCGGTCCCTAATAATCAACGAAAATACCTTGTGTCCACAGGATATGTGTTTAATCCCCGTGCAAGGCGCTGGAGCTATGAACCCTCCCTGCTTTTTCAATGGAGGGAACAAACCGCTGAAAGGGCTGTAGATGTAAATTTCAAAGTTTACCGCGACCTGGATAACGGATTGTTGTTTGGAGGGTTGTCTTACAGGAGAAGTTTCGAGGGGGCAGAGTATACCACCACCGGTCAGGAAATAAGAACTCAACAATTGCAATATCTCACTCCATTTCTTGGAATGGAATACAGGCGCTTTATGTTTGCTTACACCTATTCACACCAGGTTAATTCCATAGTGCTAAGCACACAGGGTTTTCACCAAATTACCCTGGGATATAATTTTGGGGAGAACCGTGCAAGATATGATTGTGTTTGTCCCGCAGTAAATCAAAATTCGAGATAAGAAACTTCGTGATTATTTTCTGAAGCATTTACAAGCATACTCAATACAGCGGGGTCGCTATTGCTGAATAATTTATGTTGACCCACCCCACCGGAATCATGCAAAAGATCTTTTTCCATTAAAACCTTCCTGGTTTGCCTGGCAACCGCTTCACCGGAATCTATTATAGTAACTCCCTTAGGAAAGATCTTTTTGAGCAGCGGCATCAAATAAGGATAATGGCTGCAACCCAGTACAAGGTAATCTATTTGGGCAATGAGCATCGGTTTTAAAAGCTGTCTTAAATGAAGTTCCATTTCCGGGGACTCGTGGTTTCCTTTTTCAATTAAGTCTACCAGTCCCTGGCCTACAACCTCAATAATTGTGATGTTTTTAGAATAAAGTTCAGATGTTTTTGAAAAAAGAGCACTTGTGAGGGTGCCCTTAGTGGCAAGAATGCCTATGAACTTTGTTTTAGATTTTAAAGCTGCCGGTTTTATTGCGGGTTCAATCCCAATAAAGGGAATGTGGTAGGTAGAACGAAGGTATTCAATTGCATTGGTGGTGGCGGTATTACAGGCTACTACAATCATTTTACAGCCCATTCCCAATAACAGGTCTGTGTTCTTTTTGCATAGTGCAATGATCTCCTTTACAGGTTTTTCACCATAAGGCGCATTTCTGCTGTCCGCAAGGTAGATACTATTTTCCTGAGGAAGCAATTGAATTACCTCTTTCCAAATTGATGTGCCTCCCACTCCGGAATCAAAAAAACCAATTGGCCTGTTGTTCTCCATACCCACAAAAATAAAAACTGCGCCCTAAGAAGAGCGCAGTTTTAAAAATTTATTTTGTTATCGTGAGAATTAAATTCCCAGTTCCCTCTTTACTTCAGGCATAAGGTCTGTCCCATCTGCCATAATAACTCCAGATCCATTAGTGGAATCCAGTACATAATCAAAGCCTTGAGCTCTTGCTACCTTTTGGATGGCAACTCTCGCTTTTTCATATACAGGCTTTAAAAGGTCTAGTTCTTTCTTTTGAAGATCCTGTTGAGCATTTTGTCCGTGCTCGCGAATTCTTTGCTGAGTGCTCTGTAATTCTGCAGCTCTTTTTTGGTTTTCCTCTTCAGTCTTTGTAGGGGCTTCAGATTCGTAACGCTGCATAGTTTTTTGAGCTTCAGTCATCATATCTCTGATCTCTGTATCATAAGTCTTTTGCAATTTTTCCAATTGCGCCATTGCTTCTTTAAAAGCCGGCATAGATTCTACCAATTCCTGGGAAGCTACGTGTGCAATTTTAGATTGTGCCTGTGTAAAAGCTGTTGCTCCAATTGTGAAAGCTACTGCTATAAGAAAAGTCCTCATTTGTTTCATTGTAAAGTGTATTTAGTGTTTAGTGTTAAAGTTGCTTAATTATTATTATTTTCCTGCCGTTGTTTTCTGGCATTATCTATTGAATCTTTTCTGGCCTGTCTCTCTTCGAGTACCTTTGCCCGTCTATTTTCAAACTCCTGCTGTCTTAGTGCTCTAATAGAATCCCGTTCCTGTTTGCGCTGCTCAATAAGCGTCTCACGTTCATTTTTAGCCTCTGTAACCGCCTGTTTCTTTTCGGCAATTTCAACATCCTCCTCTACAGTTTGCTTTTCTTCCTTTTCCATTTCAGCGATCTCTTTTCTGGAGCTTAACTGCTCCCTTCCGGAGGCGCGGGTTATTGTTCTTAAAACCTGCTCACTTATATTATGTCTTTCAGCTATAAAAACTATGCCAACATTAGATGTTCTGTCAAAGATAATATCATAATTCCTTTGTTCTCCTAATTCCTGAATCGCATTGAAAACCTGATCTTGTACAGGTTGGATCAGTCTTTTTTTCTGAAGGATGAAATCTCCATTGCTGCCAAACCTTTTTTGCTGGTACTCTGCAATTCTGCTTTCTTCATACTGAATGTTAGCTTCTCTCTCCTCAATCAATTCTTTGGTAAGCAAAGGTCTTTCCTGTTCAAGGGCGATCTTCATTTCCCCCACTTTACGTTGATCCTTTTCCAGTTCCTGTTTCCATTGCTGCACCCGCTCTTCCAGTTGTGCAGAAGCCTGGGTGTATTCCGGAACATTTGCCAATATATACTCCATATCTATATATGCAATCCGGTTGGGTTTTTGAGCCATAAGCTGTGGTCCCACACCTGCCATTATCAATATAAGTATAAGAAATTGGCGTCTCATATATGTGATGTTAGAAATAATCGTGCCAAATTAAAATTGCTGTCCAATTATGAAATGAGTTTCCCACCCATTAGGCCCGGTACCACTCTGCAATGGATCAAACCCATAACCAAAATCAATACCCAGTAATCCAAACTGTGGCATAAAGATCCTAATACCTGCACCGGCAGACCTGTTAAGTAAGAACGGATTGTAATCTCTGAAATTGTCATAGGTTGCACCTGCTTCCAAAAAGGTAAGGGCATATATAGAAGCCATTGGCTTCAGGGTTATTGGGAATCTTAATTCCAGGGAATATTTATTGTAAATAGTTGCCCCATCGTTCCCGCTGGCCTGGCTTATAGTTGTCCTGTCCATAGGTAGCACCTGCTGGTTAGGATATCCTCTTAAAGCAATTACTTCCCTTCCATCTAAACTAAAGGCTCCTAAACCGTCACCTCCCAGGAAGAATCTCTCAAATGGAGGGATTCCCCTATCGTTGTTATATGCACCAAGGAAACCAAATTCTGCGTGGGTTCTAAGAACCAGGTTGCTGTTACCTCCAAAATTGTAAAGGGTGTTAAACCAGGAACCTTTGAACTTTACTTTATAAAATTCAAGCCACTTGAATTTTTCCTGATCAATTTTCCCCCTGTCGCCTACAGGTTCCTCTCCCGGTCTTAATCTTAAACCTTCTGCATTGATTAGATTACCATTTTCATCTTCCCTCTGGAATTCACGTTGCTGGTCAAGGTTTGCATAATCAATCCCGTTCCACAGGGAGTAAGGAGGTGTAAATTTAGCGGTAAGGCTAAAGTTGGATCCGGTAGTTGGGAAAATTGGGTTAATACCTTCACTGTTCCTTGTGATACCCAGCGTATATGTTAGGTTATTTGAGTATCCATCGCCAAAAGTAAAGAGACCGGTATTATAATTATTAAGATCATATCTCTGGAAACCTGCAGCTTGTGATAGGGTAAAATAGTCATCTGGCCATCTAAGTCTTTTTGCAAGTCCCACATTCACTCCCAGGATATCAAAACTCCTGGATTTATCTGCTCTTCTTCGTCTTTGATCAAAGAAAAATTGTCTTGTATAAGAGAAGGAGGTTGAAAGGCTTACAGGTCTTTTACCACCAAACCAGGGCTCTACAAAGTTAAGGCTGTAGGTCTGGAAGAAAATACTGGCCTGTGCCCTTAGGGAAAGAGTTTGACCATCTCCCATAGGTAAAGGTTTGTATGCTTCCTTATCAAAAATACCGGCAAGGGAGAAATTATTAAAGGAAAGTCCCAGGGTTCCAATGAACCCACCTCCACCATAACCACCCTGCAGCTCTATCTGGCTGGCCCCGGCTTCTACAACTGAATATTGCATATCCAGGGTACCGCTGTTAGGGTCTACATTCTGAAAATCGGGGGATATTTGTTCAGCATCAAAGAAACCAAGTTGTCCTACTTCACGCAGGGTCCTAATCACGTTTTGCTGGCTGTATTTTTGCCCCGGTTTTGTTCTAAGCTCCCGGTAGATCACGTGGTCTTTGGTCTTGTCATTACCAACAACACTAATGTTGTTGAAGTACGCTTCTTTTCCTTCCATGATCCTTATTTCAAAATCTATGGTGTCGTTGTAAACACGGGTTTCTACCGGGTTTATTTGTGAGAAAAGATAACCATTGTTCTTATATAAATTTGAAAGATCTGCCGCATCGGGATCACCTGGATCTGCAATTCTTTCTTTTAATAATACTCCATTATAGACGTCCCCTTTAGAAATCCCAAGGGCGCGGGCTAGCTGGTCATCTGTGTATACGGTATTACCAATAAAATCAATTTCCCCTATATAATATCTGTTACCCTCTTCCACATTAATCGTTAAGGCCACATTATTTTGGTCTGTTCGCACTAAGCTGTCGCTAAGGATCCGAGCATCCCGAAAGCCCTTTTCCTTATATTTATTAATTAGGTTGGTTTTATCTTCTTCATACTCTGAAGCAATGAACTTTGAACGTTTCCAGAACCTAATAAAGTTTTTCTCCTTTGTATTCTTTAAAGCACGTTTTAGGCGTGCATTACTAAGTTCATTATTTCCATTAAAATTAATGTTGGCTATCTTGACTTTTTCACCCCTGTCCACATTAACAACCATATTCACCTTATTGGCGCCCGTGGTGTCTATAGCCGGGCTGGTACTTACCGCGACTTTGGCATTAAGATAACCGTCCTTTTTATATTTGTTTTCTATATAATTCTTGGTAGTGGTGGTAAGGTTCTCTGTTACTTTAACCCCGGGTGTTAGGTTATTCTCTTTAATAAGTTCTTCAGTTTGCCGTTTTTTGGATACCCCCTGTATTCTCACCTCTGCGAGTTCAGGTACCTCTGTTATTTCCAGTTCAAGATCTGCAACGTCACCATCAATATTGGTGATATAGAAATTGATATCACTAAAAAGATCTGAATCCCATAATTTCTTAAGCACCTTGCTAAGCCTGTCCCCGGGGATAAAAATCTCTTCTCCTTTTGTAAGGCCGGAATAGGCAATAATTGTTTGCTCATTATAACTCTCAGCTCCCGTAACGGTAATTTCGCCAATTGTATATTTTTTTCCCTGTCCTAAAGGCAGGTCCTGTGCCTGGGTAGATATGTTGGATATTAAGCAAAAAGCCAAAAGGAAGATTATTCTTTTTGTCATTATTTGTGCACTAACTAATCTGTTCACTGGTTTTTCCAAATCTTCTTTCTCTGGTTTGATAATTATAAATGGCTTCGTAAAGATCTTCCCGACGAAAATCTGGCCATAAAATATTTGTAAAATACAACTCGGCATAGGCAATTTGCCATAGTAAAAAATTACTGATACGCTGTTCCCCGCTGGTGCGTATCAAAAGATCTACATCTGGTAAATTTTGGGTGTAAAGATGCTCATTAATAATTGATTCATCAATAGCCTGTGAGGATAATTCATTATTTTTCACCTTCTCACTTATATCCCTTACCATATGCATAATTTCTTCCCTTGACCCGTAGCTAAGGGCAAGTGTAAGGGTCATATGCGTATTCCCACTGGTTTTTTCAATCACCTCGTTTAGCTCTTTTTGAGCCTTCTTAGGCAAATTGTTGAGATTGCCAATGGCATTAAGTTTAATATTGTTTTTTGTGAGGGTCTTGATCTCTTTTTTTAGTGAATTAACAAGGAGTCGCATTAGGGTATCGACCTCTCGTTTTGGCCTGCTCCAGTTCTCTGTAGAAAAAGCATACAGGGTGAGATTTTTCACACCAACCTCTGCGCAGCCTTCTACCACATCACGAACAGATTTTGTTCCTTCTTCGTGTCCAAAAGCTCTAAGGAAGCCTTTTTGTTTAGCCCATCGTCCGTTCCCATCCATGATGATAGATATATGTTTGGGGAGATTATCAAGGTTGATCTTTTCTTTGAACATTGTTTTAAAATGTGTAGCAGGGTTTTCTTCCAAATGTAAAAGTAAGGCTTAAACCGGAAAACACATACCAGTCTGTAGTATTAACATTTCCAAACTCTCTTGCAGGATCCCTGCGTCCAAGAAGTTCCTGGGGGTTGCTTCCATCAATATTATCTGTAAATGTATATCTCGCACCTATTTCCACTGCGCCAATAATACGCTGGGTGAGGGTTTGTTTGTAACCAAAAACAATAGGGATGGAGAATTCCCAATTATCTCCATGTTGTAATAGTATTCCTGAAGCAGGCCTGTCGGCACTTAGGCGATGGTGTTTAGACTGGAAATAGGTGATACCGGTGTAGAGGTAAGGCGTGCTTTGCTCTTCAACTTCGCTTAGATCAAAAGACCAAAAATTAAATTCAAGACCCAGGGAAGCTTCAGCTATATGATTAGTAAAAGAATATCCGCGTTGTTGTCTCATTACCTGGCTTGAGTTTGCGTCGTCTGCTTTTATTTCAGCATATAAAAGACTAAATCTTAAACTATGTCTGTTGCTTCGGTTCCATTTTACAAGACCACCGGCAACAAGGCTATTGGGTTTCACAAATGCGGTACTTCCCACATCCCCAATATAATTTGCACCTCCTATAAAAGGGCCAACCTCAAATGTTTGTGCAGGAGCCAACGACGTGTAGCCAAACATAAAAATTAGTAAAAAAAGGTGCCTCATATATTCTTAAAAGTTTGCAAATATAACAATTATGTTTGCCCCACAATAATTTGAAGGTGTTAGTATATGCTTATAAACAGCTTTTAAAAGGATTTATTGTTTTAGTTCCTGCGGTCCTCACCCCATAGTAATTTTTTGCGCAGGGTTTTTAGAAAGCTATCCCTGTGTAACTCTACCATGCTAATATTAAAGGGAGCTTTTTTAATGGTTATCCTTGTGTTGTTGCTTAGGGTAGCGAGCCTGGAATCCAAAGAGACAAGGAAATATTCTTCGCGGCCGGAGACTTTTAGCGAAATCTTTGTACTGTCCTGTATTACAAGAGGACGGGCATTCAGGTTATGTGGCGCAATGGGTGTGATCACAAGAGCATTGGTATTTGGTACAATTACAGGCCCCCCGCAACTAAGAGAGTACCCTGTGGAACCTGTGGGAGTGGAGACAATAAGCCCATCTGCCCAATAGGAGGTAAGGCATTTATCATCAAGCCAGGTTTCCACCGTGATCATCGAGGTAGTATTCTTCCGGCTAACGGCAATTTCATTAAGTGCAAAGTTATTCTCACCAATTTCCGCGCTTTTAGGGTCTGTTTCAATACAAAGAACACTTCTTTCAGAAATAGAATATTCCCTGCTCAATATTGTAGAAATTGTTTCCTCAATCTCCTCTTTTTGGATTGTGGCCAGAAATCCTAAACGGCCGGTGTTTATCCCGAGAATAGGGATATTAAGATCCCTGATAAAATTTATGGATTTAAGAATGGTACCGTCTCCCCCTATACTAAAGAAAAGGTCATAAGAATTATCCAGTTCTTCAAAAGTGCTAAAGTGATTGTATTCCCGGGTCACGGTTTTATTTTCCTGGATGAGGGAAAGGAATTCCTTTTCAATTACTACCTGGATGTTTTCCTTTTCCAGGGCAGTAAGAAGTTCCTGGATATACTTTCCGGACTCAAGATGATAAAATTGACCGTAAATGCCTACTTTCATTATTGTAATTGTTTGAAGCTGATTATAACCTGAATTAAATTTTTAGGTATTTGTCAAGATAATCAGATCTGTCTTTTAGGTTTTCCCTGAAACTGTCTTCCTGGTGCTCTGAAACTATGGTGTAACCATATCTTCGGAAGGTTTGTAGGATCTCATTGAGGCCGGTGGTGCTTAATTTCAGGGTTATTTGGGTAAGGCCATCGTCCTTGGAAGAAACAAACATTCCCAGTAGTGCTGCGTTGTGGCTTTCTACAATTTGGCCTACCTCACTAAAGGAATATTCTCTCGCTCCTTTTTCCAGTACCAGAATGCCGCCCGGTTCATTAAGAAATGGGGTGTCGTTAAAGGAACTTATAATGTCGTGTAATTCCAGGTAGCCCAGGTATTTATTCTCAAGGCTTAAAACCGGAAGGATGTTGGTTTGATTTAAAGCAAATGTTTGCAGGGTTTCCAGCCAGTGGTCATCTTCCCGGGCAAAAAAGCCATCGAGGATATATTGATAATCTGCCAGCGTCTTTTCGCCGTCAAGGCAACGTATGTCTGTATCTGAGATACAACCCAGGTAAACCCCGTCCTTCTCCACAGGGAGGTGAGAATATGAGAGTTCATTAAAAATTATCTGCAGGTCCCGGATCTTGCTGTCCAGGTTGCAAATTTCAACATCATTCAGGATAAAAGTTTCAATACTCATAATTCTACTCCATTTAAGTGCAAATTAATTAAAATAATGTTCATTAAGGCATCCCCATCTTTGTATTTTTGTTAATTCAAAACCAAAACCGAATGACGAAATTAAGCGTAAACATCAATAAGATAGCAACTCTTAGAAATGCCCGTGGAGGGAATGTTCCAAACCTTCTGGAATTCAGCAGGAACATTGAAAAGTATGGAGCTCAGGGAATCACTGTACATCCACGCCCGGATGAGCGGCATATAAGATATAGCGATGTCAGGGAACTTAAACCTATCATTACTACAGAGTTCAATATTGAAGGCAACCCTGTCCCAAAGTTTATAGATTTGGTACTGGAAGTGAAACCGGAGCAGGTGACCCTTGTGCCGGATGCTGAAGATGCCATTACTTCCAATGCAGGTTGGAATACCAAAAAACACAAGGATTTTCTCAAAGAAATTATAAGCGAATTCAACAATAACGGGATAAGAACTTCAATTTTTCTTGATCCGGACCTGGAAATGGTGGATCATGCCCTGGAAACCGGGACCAACAGGATCGAGTTATATACAGAGGATTATGCCAGGGGGTATGGCCGGGGCGATAAGGATTCTGTAAAAATATATGCAGAATGTGCCCGTGCAGCAACAGGACAAGGAATGGGAGTTAATGCGGGACATGACCTCTCTCTTGACAATATAAAATACTTCAGAGATCAGGTGCCCGGATTGCTGGAAGTTTCAATAGGGCATGCGCTAATTACGGAATCATTATATCTGGGACTGGAAACCACCATTCAGAAATACTTAAACCTTTTACAGTAATGGCAGATCTATATTCAACAATTACAGGAGAGGGAAAACCTTTTATTATTTTACACGGTTTCCTGGGAATGAGCGACAACTGGAAAACCCTGGGTAATCAATTTGCAGAGAAAGGATATGAAGTTCATTTGCTGGATCAACGTAACCACGGCAGGAGCCCTCATGTGGATGAAATGAATTACAACAGCATGGCGCAGGATGTAATTGATTATTGCGCGAAAAGGGATCTTGAGAATATTATTTTACTTGGACATTCCATGGGAGGTAAGGTTGCCATGCAGGTGGCTGGAGAAGCTCCATATTTGGTAGAAAAATTAATAGTGGTAGATATTAGCCCACGCTATTACTCCCCGCACCATGATCAAATCCTGGAAGGGCTTACAGCAGTTGATGAAGCTACCCTAACCTCCCGGGGGGATGCAGAGGATTTTCTTGCAAAGTATATTAAGGAAAAAGGTGTGCGCCTCTTTCTTTTAAAAAACCTGTACTGGAAAACTAAAGAGAAACTTTCACTCCGCCTCAATCTTGAAGTGCTGAAGGATAATATTGAAGAAGTTGGGAAAGCTTTGCCTTCCGGGATAAAATTTGAAAAAGAAACAGTTTTCATCAAAGGCGAAAAATCCAATTACATAACTGCTGAAGATGAAACGCTCATTCACCATCACTTTCCAAATGCAAAAATTGAAGAAATTCCCGGTGCGGGACATTGGGTACATGCCGAAAAACAGGAGGATTTCTACAATAGAGTAGTGCAATTCCTTGAAAATTAATTAATATTATTATGTATGCATAATATTTCCACTTTCCAATTGCCTAATCTTTAAATTATCTTATTTTTGGGCAGTTTATTATCCAAAAAGAATATTATAATCCAAATTTTATTATGAAAAAATTATTTTTCCTAACGTTGTTTACGTTAGCGACTGCTATTGTCTATGCCGGAGGGTATCGTGTAAGTTTACAGGGACAGAGGGCCCTGGGTATGGGGCACACAGGAGTAGCTGTTATCAACAGCGCAGAGCTGGGCTTCTTTAATCCGTCTGGTCTTGTTTACCTTGAAAATAGATTAAATGTTTCTGCCGGTGCCAGTGCCGTATTTTCAGATGTAGTATATCAAAATGACGAATTTGGAGATCTGGCCCGTACAGATAGTCCTGTAGGTACCCCTTTCTACCTGTATGCTTCTTATAAACTAAATGATTGGCTGGCAGTAGGTCTTGCCGCTTATACACCTTACGGAAGTGCGGTTTCCTGGGAAGATGATTGGGCAGGTTCTCACCTTGTAAATAATATTGACCTACAGGCTATATATGTGCAACCGTTGGTTTCTTTTAAACTGAATGATCACCTTAGTTTTGGTGGTGGGCCAATATATGTTACCGGTAGCGTAAACCTTAACCGTAACCTTAACCGAACATTAACCGATATTGAGGGTAACCGTTCAAATGTCACCGTAGACGCCACCGGGGTAACTGCCTGGGGATGGTCTGCCAGCGCAACTTTCTCGCCAACAGAAAATTTTAGAGTAGGATTTAACTATAGATCAGAGATCATTATGGAGGCTGAAGGTGGAGATGCTACTTTCACTAATATTCCTAGCTCACCTCTTACACCATTCAGAAATACCACTTTCAATGCCGCACTTCCTTTACCGGCAGAGGTTAGTCTTGGAATTGCATATGAGTTCCGGGAAAAATGGTTATTTGCATTTGATGTAAATCAAACTATGTGGAGCGTGTATGACTCCCTGGACCTGCAATTTGCAGATCCTGATATCCCCGATTCAGAAAATGTAAGAAATTACAAGGATGCTTCAACCTATAGATTTGGATTACAATATGCTGCAAGTGATCTTTTCACTTTAAGGGCTGGATATTACTTTGATGAATCCCCGGTCCAGGATGGATATTTTGCACCTGAAACTCCGCGAAATGATTCCCATGGTTTTACAGGCGGGCTTTCCCTGAATGTAAGCGAGAAGCTGTCTATTGATGCAGCATTTCTCTATATAAGATTCGAGGAAGTTGAGGCTTCTTACGATCATTATTTCGAAAATGGCCAGGCCGCTCCTTTTGGAGGAAGATATAAATCCAGTGCCTTTATACCGGGATTAGGAATTTCATACAGATTATAACATTATAAACAAGATTATAGAATGAAAAATTATATAAAATATTTACCGATTCTGGCTCTTGGATTTGTGGCTTGTGAACCGGAATTACAAAATCCTATTGATGAGCCTGGTTTTTACACAGGCGGGGAAGCAGATTTTACCAACTACGTGGCGCTGGGGAATTCCCTTACGGCCGGGTATGCAGATGGCGCCTTATATATTACCGGGCAGGAAAATTCCTATCCAAATATTCTGGCTCAACAATTTGATAAAGTACAGGAAACAAATGATTTCAGGCAGCCTTTAATGGCAGATAATGCCGGAGGCTTACTTGCGGGTGGAAATCAAATAACGGCTAACAGGAGGATCCTCGCTGTTGGAAGTGAAGGCAATCCTTCTCCGGTAATTTATAATGTTGCCCCCACGACAGAAATATCCAATGTGCTTTCAGGGCCTTTCAGTAATCTAGGTGCTCCCGGTGCAAAAAGCTATCACCTAGTGGCTCCCGGTTATGGAGACA